>JAITVE010000384.1 GCA_031285975.1 Candidatus Adiutrix sp.
CGCCGTAAAATAGGTGGGCCGTTGCGCCCGGTTGCCCCAGAACCATGCCCATCGGGGCCAGGCCAATACCGCCGCCCACCAAATACAAGGGGTTCCGCTTCAAAGCTGTCGGCGTTCCCCAGCCCAGGGGGCCGCTGACTTTCACCGGGCTATCGACCTGCGCCCGGCTCATAATTTTCGTGGCCGGGCCCACCACCCTATAGAGCAGGGACAGCCGCCCGCCTTCCAGCCGGTGGATGGAAAAGGGCCGGTCCAAAAAGGGCGAACCGCCCTGGTTCGACTCGTCCCAGGTGCGGATTTTCACGAACTGGCCGGGCCGGGCCTCGGGCAATTCCGGGCAGTCGATGACCATGAGGAAAGTGCTGGGGGACAGGGGACGGTTTTCCAGCACAATCCCCTGGGTGATGACGGGTGAAGCGCTCATGCCGCCACCCCGGCCATAATCCCAAACCGGGCCGCGTCGCCCCGGCGGTAGCTGTAAAATTCCGGCGAACATTTAGTGCAAACGCCCGCGACCGCGATGTTCTCCGCCCGCAAACCCGCCTCGGTCAGTTGGCGGCGGCTGATGGCCCAAAAATCAAAATGATTGTCGTTCATAAATTCCCAAAATTTTTCAGGCAGTTCTTGCCTGTAGTTGATGAATTCCGCGCAGCAGGGCCCCAGGGAGGGCGAGATGGCCGCTTTGATTTCAGCGGGGTCGGCCCCCAGCGCGGCCATTTCCGCCACCGTCTTCCCCAAAATATTCCGCACCGAGCCCCGCCAGCCGCTGTGCGCCAGGCCCAGGGCGCGGGACTGCGGGTGGTAGAGGATCACGGCCTGGCAGTCGGCCACTTTTATCATCAGGCTCACCCCCGGCTCCGGGGCCACCAGCGCGTCATAGTCGCCCCGCACCTCTTCCGGGCCCTGCGGGCGGTAGTTATCGCCGGGGCGCACCACCAGCACCCAGTCGCCGTGGTTCTGGCGGCTCAGGGCCGGGGACGGCAGCCGCAAGGCCTCCGCCGCCCGCCGGATGTTGATCAGCGTGCGCTCCGTGGGCTCGGCCGCGTTAAAGGCCAGGGAGAGTTCGTCCCCCTGCGGCCCGCTCACGCCGCCGAAGCGGGTGAAAACGCCGTGCCGAAGCTCCGGGTGCGGTTCGAAAAGCGAAAAACTATACCAGCGCAAATTCTGCTCTGTGTGTTGCTGCATACCATCCATTACCTATTGATATTCGACCAGTACTCGGTCATCTGTTTTTCCGCCTCCGCCCCCAGGCTGAGAGGCGCCTGGGCCTTATAGAGCAGTTCGTTGGGCGGATAAATGACCGTATTGCTCTTAATCCCGTCCGGGATGAAGGCCAGCGCGGCCCGGTTGGGGCTGGCGGCCCGGTTCCAGGCTGAAACCTCAGCGGCCACTTCCGGCTCTAAAAGATAGTTGAGCCACTGGTGGACGGCTTCCAGGTTGCGGCTCTTTTTATTAATGACAAAGGCGTATGTCCAGCTGACCGCCCCGTGCTCCGGCACGTTGAAAGCCAGGGAGGGGTCATCCTCAATGGCCCGCGCGGCCACATTATTGTAGGTGACGGCCAGGTAGATGAACTGTTCCCGCACAAAGCGCCCCAGGCTTTCCACACTCAAAAAGCCCATGAAGGCCGGGTGCCCGGCCAAGCCCTGAAGCGCCTCCGCCGCCCGGCCGAGAGCCGCCGGCGAGGGGTTGTTGTAGGAATAGCCCAGGTAGAGCAAGGCCACGCCCATGGCGTCGCGGTACTGGTCGGTGACGGCAAAGGGCGTGACGGCCGCCCGGCGGTCGAAGAGGCTGTTCCAGCCCGGCTTGCGCCCGCCGAAAAGGTCGCGGCGGTACAAGAGGCCCAAGGTGCCCTGCAAATAGGGCACGGAGTAGGCGGCCCCCGCGTCCACCGGCGAGTTGAGGGCCTGCGGCCACAGATTTTTAAGGTTGGGCAAGAGGGCGTGATTGACCGGCGCCAGCCGGTTCCGCTCCCGCAGATAGCTCACATGGTGGCCGCGCAAAAGGGCCAGGTCGCCCTGGGGGTCGGTTTCCAGATAGGCGGCCAGGGTTTCGTGGGAATCGAAACTCTCGATGCGTATACGCAAATGGTGTTTTTTCTCAAACGCCTCCACCACCGCCGGAGGAATAATGTGCCCGCCGCTCAAAATGCGCAGCTCTTCCGTTGCCCAGCCCGAAGCCGCAGGGGCGAGCAGGCAGAGCAGCATAACCATCCGTATCACGCGCGTCACGAAGGCCACCTCCGCCGTCAGCCGGGCGAATCTTCCCGGTCAAAATCGTCCCCTTGCTGTATGCTCCTGATTGTGCCCTGATTCACAGCAAAAATCAATGTAAAAAGTATACCGCCGGAAGGGGGTGGCATTTGGAATTTTTGGCACAACGACCTCCCTCACGCATCGTCATTCCGGCTTTCGCCGGTATGACGGTGGTGGGGGCAGTAGGTGGGAGGCAATGCCCATCCAGGAGACAGGCATGGATACCGGCTTTCGCCGGTATGACGATGGTGGGGGCGCGTAGGGGTGAGGCAATGGCCCTCCACAAGAAAGGCATAGATTCCGGCTTCCGCCGGAATGACGGCAGGAGCGGTGACGGGGGCGGGGCTGGCTGCGGGGTGATTTTTTCAAATGGATGTATCTGCGTGCGCCGCGTTAAAACACAATCTCCACCTGGTCGGGGCCGATGATGCGGCCGGTGACGGTTTTTTTGCTGCTCAGGTTCAGTATCGAAATCGTGTCCCCCAAGGCACCGCCTTCTTTGGCCTGGCCGGAGGCGGTGATGGTCAGCGCGCCCTGCTGGGCCACGAGGGTCACCAGGTCGCCGCGCTGCACCATGAGGCTTTTGGCTAAATTCCGGTCTTTCAGCGGGTCGCCAGCGGAGAGGTTGACTTTGAGGGTGCTGCCGAGGGCCGCTTCCAGTGCAGTCAGGGCCCCTTTGGCCTGGCTGTAGGGGATGAAGGTCAGGCTCAGGTCGGCTTCGTCAAGAATTTGCCCTTTGTTCAGCGGCCGCGCGGCCACCAGGGCCTCGATGCTCAAATCCACCTGGGCCGTGACCCGCACCCGCCCCGCATCCTGGCCGTCAACGTTGAAAAAAAACGCGCCGCTGAGGTAAGTGGGGTTGGACGACGGCTGGGGCACGAAACGGTATTGCACCTTGCCCGGAGCCAGCCCGGGCAGGGAGCCGAAACTGACGCTCACCAGCTCAAAGCGGCCGCTCTTGTAGGGCTCGGTCTCCGCCATATATTTGCCCAGGGCCTGGCGCAAAAGGTCTTCGCTCAAGTCCTGCCCGCGCCCGGTGAGGCGCAGTTCTTCCGGCAGGGCCCAGCTTGCTTCGGAAAGATTCAGGCGGCTGGCCACCAGGCGCTGCTCCAGCTGGGCCCGGCGCAGCAGCAGTTCCCGGCCCGGTTCCGGGGCCGCCCCCAGGTCAATGGCGCTGAGGGCCTGGGCCAAGGCTTCTCCCTCCGGGATGAGGGCGTTGACGGAGGCGATGTCGCCCAGCACAATGCGCGGGCCGGAGACCGTGTTTTCCGCCGGAATAATGACGCTCACCTGGGCCGCCCACAGCGTCCCGGCCCCGCCCAGCCAGACGAACAGCCAAACGAAGAGCCATATTTTTTTGAAATTTATTGCTATCATTGTTGAGCTCCGGCCTATAAATCACTTGAGATTTCAGGGTAAAAAGAGGCCCGCCTGGGGGGGCGGGCCGTCCGGCGGAAGCTTCCGCCGGGCTGGGGTTATCTCTTGAGGTTATTGGCGATGGACAGCATTTCGTCCGAAGTGGTGATGGCCTTGGAGTTCATTTCATAAGCGCGCTGGGCCACGATCATTTCCACCATTTCCGAAACCACGTCCACGTTGGACATTTCCAAAAAGCCGTGGGCTATGGTGCCGAAGCCTTCTGCGCCGGGGTTGCCGTCAATGGGCGGGCCGGAGGCCTCGGTGGGCTGGTAGATGTTGTAGCCCATGGAGAACAGGCCCGGGGGGTTGATGAAGCGGGACAGTTCCACCCGGCCCTCGGCCACCACGTTGCCGCGCTGGTCGTAAGCGGCGATGAAACCGGCTGAAGTCACGTCCAGGTGCACCGCGTCTTCCGGCACCACGAATTCCGGATCCATGGGGTTGCCGTCCTGGCTGACGATAACGCCGTCGCTGTTGAGCTTCCAGGTGCCGTCGCGGGTGTAATACACTTCGCCGTTGCGCAGCACCCGGAAATAGCCTTCGCCTTCAATGGCCATGTCCAGCGGGCTGTCGGTCTTGTTGTAATCGCCCTGGGTGTGGATTTTGGCGGTGGAGTTGACCTTGGTGCCCAAGCCCACCTGCACGCCCACGGGAATCTGCTGGCCGCCGATGGTTTCCGTTCCGGCGAACTTGTGGGTCTGGTAAATCAAGTCCTCAAACTCGGCCCGGTTTTTCTTGAAGCCGGTGGTGTTGACGTTGGCCAGGTTGTGGGCAATGACGTCGAGGTGCGTCTGCTGGGCGATCATACCGGTGGCCGCGGTATACAGTGATCTCATCATAATATATGCTCCTATTCCTCAAGCCAATTTGCCCAACTGGCCGATGGCTTTTTCATCCATTTCCTGCTTGGTGTGAACTATCTTTTGCAGGGCTTCGTAGACGCGGTACAGCTCTATCAGCTGCACTGACTCGTTGACCGGGTTGACGTTGGACTTTTCCAAATATCCCTGCTCCACGCTGGTGGCCTCTGCGGGCTGCGGCTGGAAGGCCGGGCTTTTGGGCACGAACATGTCATAGCCTTCTTTGATCAGCATGTTGGGGTCGTCGAACTCCACGAGCTCAATCTGCCCGACTTCCTCGTATTCCCCGTCCTGGTTGACGGCCTGAATGCGGCCTTCCGGCTCGATGAACACCGTCTTGGAGCCTTCAGGGACAAAGCCCGCCCCGATCAGGGGGTCGCCGTCCATGGTCACGATCTGGCCGTCGGAATTGACTTTGAAATTACCGTTGCGGGTATAGCGCACCCCGGCGGCGGTATCGATCTGGAAGAAGCCGGGCCCGTGGAGGGCCATGTCCAGGTCGCGTTCGGTATACTGCATTTTGCCTTCGCCGAAATACGTCTTGGACTGCTTGACCAGATAGCCCTCAAAGATGGGCACATCCTTTTTATAGCCGGGGGTATCGACGTTGGCCATATTGTTGGCGGTCAAGTTCATGCGCTCTTCCTGGGCCATCATGCCCAGATAGGTGTGGTTCAACTGATAGGGATACGGGCCTACGAACATGGCTACACTCCTTCCGCGCCTGCCGCTTGTCACGCTCGGCGGCAGCGGTTCGGGCACATAAAATGCAATTAGCGGGCCAAAATAAAGCGAAATATTTTGGCGGCTGCTAATCGCATGAAATATTTATACTTTTTAAAAGCGCCTGGGAGTATTACGCTGCAAAGCTGAGGGGCCGCCCGAACTCTCTCCAGAAGTGGGCACAGATAGGCCTAAGGTGTCAAAATGATTACGCTTTGCTATGGTCAGCCCTGGTATAGAGCACTTTTCTATTGCAAGGTAGTCTACATGAAATGAAAAACGCCCGGATGTTTACGTATTTTGCAATTTACTAAAGGCAGGTAAATTGCAAAATGCTCTAGCCTTTATTGCACGGGGGTTTGCATACCGGGCACGGAGTTGTCTTCTATCATGCGTTCGAGGCGTTTTTTGTGGCCTACGGAAAAGTTGTAGGTCAACTTTTCGTATTCTTCGCGGGCTTGGGGGTGGCCGTGGACGGCGGCGCGGTTGAGCCAGTAGGCGGCGGTGATGGGGTCTTTGGGGGTGGCGGCTCCGGCGAGGTACATTTTCGCCAAATTGTAGGAGCCTTCGGGCAGGTCGGCCTGGGCGGCTATTTTCAGGTATTTCAGGGCTTCGCGGGGGTTGGTTTTGCGGCCGAAATCGTTGTCCAGGTTCAGGAGGCCCAGGGCCAGGTTGGCTTCGGGGTAGCCCTGGTCAGCCGAGGCGGTGAAGGCTGAGACGGCCTCGATGAAGCGTTTGTCCTGAAGGTACAGCTCGCCGAGCAGGTAGGAGGCTTCGGGGGAGTCGGCCCGCTCCAGCCAGCGGGTGGCGGCGGAAGGGTCGGCGGTGCGGAACATTTTCCCCAGTTCCAGCCCGGCGGCGGCTTCGTGGTTTTCAGCGGCCACCACCAGCCAAAGGGCGGCCTGCCGCGCGTCCGGGGTCAGACCGACCGCGCCTTCCAGGTACATCCGGCCCAGCCGCAGGGCCGCCGGGCCGTAACCGGCTGAGGCGGCCTGCATATAGAGCGGCAGCGGGCTCAGGCCGTTGGCGGGCACGGTTTGCTTTTCCAGGGCTTCGGCCAGAGAGAAGGCG
>JAITVE010000398.1 GCA_031285975.1 Candidatus Adiutrix sp.
GGCTGCGGCCGCTTTTGTCCTTTCAGGTGGCCGATACCGGGGTGGGCATCAAGCCGCAGCATTTGAAGATGATAGGCCAGCCCTTCCACCAGGCCGATTCCTCCAGCTCGCGCCGCTTCGGCGGGGCCGGGCTGGGGCTCTCCATCTGCCACCGCCTGTGCACAATGATGGACGGCGGGATTGAGTGCGACAGCGTGCCCGGCCAGGGCTCGATTTTCAAGGTGCGCCTGCTGCTTGAGTCCCCCCAGTCGGCCGCCGCCGTTGATTCGGTCATCACCGCCGCCGCCGCCGTTCCGGTCGTCGCGCCCGAGGCCCTGGCCGCCGGGGCCCCCCTGGCGCCCCCCAGGCCCGCCTATGCCCGGGTGGAGGGCGAAGCCGGCTACATTTTGCTGGTGGAGGATTCGCCGGTGAACCAGATGGTGGCCACGGGCGTGCTGAAAAAAATGGGCCACCGGGTGGATGTGGCCGAAAACGGCTTCAAAGCCATCGAGGCCTTGAAGCAAAACAACTACGACCTGGTGCTCATGGACTGCCACATGCCGGAGATGGACGGCTTTAAGGCCACGGCCCTTTTGCGCGACCCCCGCACCGGCGCGGTGAACCCCAAGGTGCCGGTGATCGCGGTCACGGCCAGCGTCCTGGAGGGCAGCTATGACAAGTGCCTGGAAGCGGGCATGGACGATTATTTGGCGAAACCCTTTAAGCCCGACCAGCTTCACGATGTCATCAGCCGCTGGCGGCGGGCCGACGAGGTCCCCGTTCGTCCGGAGCCCATGACGCGACTGGAGCCGGAGAAAAAAGAAGCCGTGGTATAGAGCATTTTGCAATTTACCTGCCTTTAGTAAATTGTAAAATACGCAAACATCCGGGCGCTTTTCATTTCATGCAGACTACCTTGCCATAGAAAAGCGCTCTAATCAGTCGCGGCCATGCAAAAAGCCCCTCATATGAGGGGCTTTTTGTCGCTTATAGTGGGCTTACTTGGAGTAGTATTCCACGATGAGGCGTTCGTTGGCGTCTATGGGAATTTCGTCCCGTTCCGGAAGGCGGATGAGCTTGCCGCTGAACTGATCCATCTGGCGTTCCAGATAGGGCACGTTGAAGGAGGCCCGTTCCTGGAAGTTCTGGACGATCATTTCGTTTTTGCGGGATTTTTCGCGCAGGGTGATCTGGTCGCCCACCGACACCCCGAAGGAGGGGATATCGACCCGGCGGTTGTTCACCAGAATGTGGCCGTGGGTGACCATCTGGCGGGCCTGGCGGATAGAGCGGGAAAACCCTAAGCGGTAGACCAGGTTGTCCAAACGGCATTCCAGGGACTTGAGCAGATGGACGCCGGTCATTTCAGCGCTCTTCTGGCTGGCCTTGACATAGCGAAGGAACTGGCGCTCCATAATGCCGTAATAGGCCTTGACCTTCTGCTTTTCCAGCAGCTGCAAACCGTATTCCGAAGACTTACGGCCGCCGCCCCGTTGGTTCTTGCCGTCACCTCTTTTGAGGGCCTTGGGGTGGCCGTAAATGTTGATCCCCAAGCGCCGGCACAGTTTGAACCGGGGTTCTCTGTGGGTTGCCATAAACTGAACGCTCCTTTTGAGATTTTTATGCGAGCCGCCTATAACCGACTCGTAAATACTTAAAGCCCACAAAATGGGCAAAGGGTATTATAGCTGTTCAGGCCGAAAAGGCAAGCGTTTTTTGCCCCCGCGCCTGCCGCAAAATGAAACTTTCACCCGAAGCCGGTTTGTGGTACAGTCATGAAAAATCATTCACGCTGAGGGGCTGTTCCATGAACGTTGTAAAAACAGTAAAATTTTGGATAACCAACGCCCGCTATCACGCCCTAGTGCAAAGCCTGTGGCCGGGGCTTCTGGCCATTTGCCTGGCGGCGCGGGAGGACGGCTTTTCGCCCGCCCTGGCCCTGCTGGCCCTTTTGGGGGTGGAGTTGGGGCATTTGGGCCTCAATCTTTTTGATGATTACTTCGATTTCCGCCACCAGAACAGCGGTTACCGGGAGGCCATGGCCAGGGCGGGGATGCGGGCCCGCATCGCCAAGTGCCCCTACCTCACCTCCGGGGCCGCGACCGTCAATCAGCTGCTCTTGGCCTGCCTGGCCTTTTGCGGGCTGGCCCTGGCGGCGGGGTTTGTTATTTTCCTGAAACGCGGCGAAGCCATTGCGTGGCTGGCCGTCATCATGGCCGTGCTGGGCCTGGCCTATTCCGGCTGGCCGCTGAGGCTGAGTTATCGCGGTTTAGGGGAAATTGAAATCGGGGTGATTTTTGGGCCGCTTTTGATGAGCGGGGTCTATTATTCGGCCTGCGGGCGTTTTGACCCGGCCCTGTTTTTAATTTCCATTCCCGTGGGGCTTTTGGTGATGAACATTGTCTATGTTCACGCCATAATGGATTTGGAGCCGGACAAGAAGGTGGGCAAAAACACCCTGGCCGTGCTGCTGGGGAGCCTTCCGGCCCGCCTGCTGGTGCTGGCTTTGGCCCTGGGGCTGCCCTATGTCATGGTCGCTGCGGGGGTTTTCGGCGGGCGTTTGCCGCTGGCCAACCTGTTGGTTTTGGCCACTCTGCCCCTGGCCCTGGCCCTGTTCCAACTGATGCTGCGGTATGTGCGCGACCCGGCCCTCCCCGTGGCCCGGCGGTTTTGGATGGGCCCCATGAGCCGCTGGGAAATGGCGAAGGCCAACGGCATTGAATGGTTCATGGTGCGCTGGTATCTGGCCCGCAACCTGTTGTGGTTTTTCTGCCTCAGCGTCATGACCGCAAGCCTTGCGGGCTGAGTATGGTGATTATATGAAAAAGCTCTTCTATCTGCCCCTGTGGTTTTTACGGGCCAAATTTTTGGGCCGCCGGGCTCCCCTGCAAACCGTGCTGTTCATCAACAACCAGTGCAACCTGGCCTGCCGCCACTGCAATATCTACAGCCGCGAAGCCCCCATCGTCAAAAGCTTTGCGACCATCCGGGAAGAACTGGCCTATGCCCATGCCCTGGGTTCCCGCTTTGTGGATTTTGAAGGCGGGGAGCCCACCCTGTGGCGGGAGGGGGAGCGCGATTTAAACAGCCTGATCCGCCTGGCCAAAGAGCTGGGCTTCTATTCCGCCACCGTCACCACCAATGCCCAGGCCGACTTTCAGCATTGCGAGGCGGATTCCATCTGGGTGAGCTTGGACGGCGTGAACGGCGGGCACGACCGTATTCGCGGCGAGGGCACTTTTGAGCGTTTGCGGAAAAACATCGCCTCCTCCGGCCACCCCCGCCTCAGCGTCAACATGGTCGTCAACAGCCTCAACTATAAAGAAGTGCGGGATACCATTGAGTTTGCCGCCCAAAATCCCCACATCCGCTCCATATCCCTGAATTTCCACACCCCTTTTCCGGGCACGGAAGACCTGTTTCTGGATTGGGAAACCCGCTCTGCGGTGATAGATGAAATTATCGCCCTAAAAAAAGCGGGCCGCCCCATCATGAATTCCCTTTCGGGCCTGAAGCTCATGAAAGGCGAACCTTTTGCCAAATGCTGCTGGGTCACCAATTTCATCATGCCCGACGGCGAACGCCTGCCCCAGTGCCAGGGCCAGGCGGCCAATGTCTGCGACCGCTGCGGTTTCTGCATGGCCGGGGAGATGCGCAGCGTTTTCAGTTTGAAGCCGGATACCATCCTGGCGGGGCTCAAGCTGCGAATGGGTGAAGGCCGGTAAAGGCCGTTTCTTTTAAAAGTCGTAAAAATCCAAATTATGGTTCAGCACGCGGCGGCCTTTTTCCGTGACCAGCACCAACTGCTCCAGCCGCACGCCGCCTTTGCCGGGCAGGTAGACGCCGGGCTCCACGGTGATAATTTCGCCGGGCTGGAGGGGCCCCACGTTGCGGGGGGAGAGGGACGGGGCTTCGTGAATGAACAGGCCCACCCCGTGGCCGAGGCCGTGGCCGAAGAATTCGCCGAAACCGCGACTGGCAATGTAATCGCGGGCTATTTTGTCCACCGCGTTGGCCGGAACGCCGGGGGCGATGGCGGCAATGGCCAGGCGCTGGGCTTCTTTGACGACGGCGTAAATTTCCGCCTGCCATTTTTTCGGCGGGCCCATGATTTTGGTGCGGGTGATGTCCGCGCAATAGCCCTGGTAGCGGGCCCCGCAGTCGATGACCACCGTGTCCCCGGCCTTGATTTTCTTGGGCCCGGGCACGGCGTGGGGCAGGGCGGCGTTGGGGCCCGAGGCCACGATGGTCTCAAAGCTGGGGCCGTCGGCTCCCAGCCGCCGGAATTCGGTGTCCAAAAACAGGGCCGCCTCGGCCTCGGTCTGGCCCGGAACCATGTTTTGCCACAGGGCCCCCACCGCCGCCTCGGTAATGGCCAGGGCCTTGACCACCAGTTTTATCTCCTCCGGCGACTTGGCGGCGCGGGGGCCGTCGAGGCTGAAGGGCAGGGGCTCAAAATCATGCTCAGGCAGGGCTTCGCAGAGGCGGTCAAGGCTGGCCACGCTGAGGTATTCCGGCTCAAAAGCGATGGTTTTCACTTTTTTCAGGGCCCCTAGCCCGGCCAACTCCGCCCCCGGCCCCCGGCGGCAGGTTTTGACGGTGAAGAGCGGGGCCTCCGCCAGGGCCGCTTCGGTGTAGCGGGAATCGGTCAGCAGGAATTGCTCCCGCCGGGTGACGAGCAAAAGCCCGCTCGACTCGTCAATCAGCCCGTCCTGGGCTTTGAAGCCCGAATAGTAGCGCCGGTTGGCCGGGGAACTGACCAGGACGGCTTCCGCCTGATGCTCATTCATCAGGCCGCGCAGGGTAGACAGGCGTTCGGCTTCCGGGCTGGGGCGGGATTTGGCGGGGGCGGCAGACATAGCTTGATTAATCCTTTAAGGTGAAATAAAATACAGGGTGATTATAGCAAAGCGGCCGAATAAAAGCACAGGAAAATCATCACGCCCATGCCGGGAATAATCATCAATTTGCCCTATACCGCCGGGAACGTCCCGCCGCCCCTGGCCAAACGCCTGGAACTCAGCCCTGAGGACTGGCAGCTTGAGCATTGGCGGCTCATTGACCCCCACCTGGCCCGCGTGGTGCGCGAGGCGGCGGTGAGCAAGGGCCGTGACGGCGTGGAGGCGGCGCGCCCGGTCATCGCCTATCCCTTCAGCCCGGTGGTGGCCGACCCCTGGGGGCTGTGGGCGGCAGAACTGGGCCAGGCCGGCCCGCCGTCGCCGCCGCGCCCGGACATTTTGCCCAAAACCACCGCCGGGCGGGCCCTCCAGTGGAGCCCCCGCGACCGGGAACTGATTTTCGGCCGCACGGTGCTGCCCTTTTACCAGCAGATTGAGGAAGCCGCCGCGCGGCTTTTGGCGGATTCGCCCCTCGTCCTCATCCTGACCCTGCGCTCCCACGGCTCCCACCCGCTGAAATTTGAAGTTTCGCACCAATACCCCCGGCCCCAGGTGGCGGTGGGCTCCACAGCCGGGCTCACCCCGGAAGGTTTAGCCAACCTGGCGGGCAACACCTTCCGGGCCTTCCGCTGGTGGCCGGAGCTGAACTGGCCCCATGGCGGCGGCGACTGCCTGCCCCCCGCCCTGGCCGGGCGCCCCAGGGTGC
>JAITVE010000414.1 GCA_031285975.1 Candidatus Adiutrix sp.
TACTGGAGCTGGCGATGGGAATCGAACCCGCAACCGCCTGATTACAAATACGGCTCACCAGATCACAATGGAGATTGCAACAGTCTGCCAAAAACTCTATCAGCCTATGCGGTTTGAAATTAAAGGACTTTTTGTTGTATACTGTCTTTATGGGCCTCGGCGAGACGTAGGCAGGCCGTAGGCAATTGTCGGTTTGGCGTAGGCATAGCGTAGGCAAAATCGCCGTTTGATGCCACCGACCGAAGACTGAAAGGCTACCCATATGGCGCGTTACCTGAAGACCAAATTCACCGGCGTATTCAGCCAGCCCTCGGCTACCCGTAAGCATCAGGGCCGTCCCGACCAGGCTTGGTACATCGTATATCAAAAAGACGGGAAGCGCAAATGGGAAAAGGTCGGCTGGGCCTCGGAGGGCTATACCGCCGCCATGGCCAGCCATCTGCGCAACGAGCGCCTGGTGCAGGAGCGCGAACACGGCGCGGTCGTTAACCGCGATTTGACCCTGGACGAAGCCTTCAGCATCCTGTGGGAACGCCATGCCAGAAATCTGGCCCGGGCCGCCGATGAACGGGATCGATACAAAGTTCACCTGCAGCCGATTTTGGGGGCCAGGACGATGTCGTCCATTGCGCCCACCGACGTGGAAAAAATCAGGGACGACCTGGTCGGCAAAGGCCGGGCCCCGGCCACTGTGCGGCACGTGATCGGCCAATTGGGCCGCATCTATAACTTTATGGCCAAATGGGACATGTACAACGGAAAGAATCCCGTTCTCAAGGTGACCCTGCCGAGGGAAGATAACCGCCGCTTCCGTTTCCTGACGCCTGAGGAAGCCGAGGCGCTCCTGAGGGAACTCAAGGCCCGTTCCGAGCACGTCTACTGCCTGGCGATGATGAGCCTGTACACGGGGATGCGGGCTGGCGAAATAATGCGTATGCGAGGCGAACACATCGATTTGGCCAACGCCCAGGCCTGGGCCACAAAAACTAAAAACAGCTTTGACCGGGCCGTCTATCTGCCGGAACCCGTCATGGAGATGCTGCGGCAGAAAGAAATCACACCTGGGAAATTGGTCTTTCCCAGACCCAAGGGCGGCACGTATGACCGGGTCAGCCACGTCTTTGACCGTGCCGTCAATGCCCTGGGCCTGAACAACGGGAGGGTGGAACGCCGCGACCGGGTAGTTTTTCACACTCTCCGTCACACTTTTGCCAGCGGGCAGGTGATCCAGGGACAGAGCCTGTACATGGTCGGGACGCTCCTGGGGCACAAATCGCCCCAGATGACCCAGCGGTATGCCCATCTGGCGCCGGAGGCTCAGAGGGCGGCGGTTTTGGCGATTGAAAATTATCTGCATAAATAACCTCTACTTCAATCCCGGTTGTTCGATGGTGCGCTGGCGGCAGTTTTTGAGGTAGGCCTCGATGTCCAGGCGGCGGTAGAAAATTAAACCGCCGTCTTTGCTATAGGCGGGGCCGCGGCCCTGCCCCCGCCAACTGGCCAGCGTTTTGTGGTTCAGCCCATACAGGGCCTCGACTTCTTTCGGCTGCAAAAATTCCCTGTGCCTGAGGATTTCAATTTCCTTGATGTCCTCAGGGACAACCGGCTCCGGGCGCAGTGATGCCACCTCTTCTTTGACCACTTCTCGGAAGATGGGCTTCAGAAAACTGGTCAGCATTTCCGTTACTTCATTCATTTCTTGTCCCATTCGTCCCTCCATTGAATATGTTTCCGATGTCGGCGGGCTCGGCGAAGCCGTGCGAGGAACGCGAGGGCGATCCAGGCGGCGGCGGCCAGCGCCAAGCCGGAGATAATGGCGGCTATCACGCCAGCCTCCTGAATTCGACACCCTCAAGTTTCATTCGGTAGCACGTCGGCGCGTAGAGGCTGGTCGCGGTGACCTTCTTGCAACCCAAGGCTCGGTAGAATTTGTATGCGCCCTCATTTTTTTTCTGCACATGAAGCGTCAGGGGCCGCATCCCGTTAACCTCATAGACATATTCCATCAACGCCCGGCCTATGCCCATGCGCCGGAAGGAATGTTTGACTCCGAAGTGTGCGACATGAAAGCTTCCATCGTGCTCCGGCCAGCCAAAAGCTAACCCTAAAAACCGCGCTCCGTCATCAGTCATGGCGTAGTAGGCCTGATGCCCCATGTTCAGCATCCTGGCCAACCGTCTGCCCGTGGCCCACTGGTGATCGAAAATCTCCGTCATCATCGCCTCGCTAATCAGATTAATAACGCCTTGATAGTTCGCTAGGCAACGTTGGATTTTCATGCTGCATCCTCCGGCGAGGGTGCGGGCAGGTAGGCCCAGCGCTCCGCCGCCGCCCGGCAACAGTCCTCACCATTGCCGTATTGGCAGCAGGGGTTTTCAAACGGGCAGTCACGGCAATTGCTGTTCATGTAGTCGAAAGAATCCAGCAATTTTTCAACAGCGGCGCCGCGCTGGGCAAGCGCCGCGACGAGCCTCTTTTGCTCGGCCCAAAACTGGTTGCTGGCGGCAGTGATATTTTGTCCCAACTCTTTTACCCGCGCTTCCAGGGCGGCTTCGCGGGGGCGGGTGTTCCAAAGCTCGCGCACCCGATTTAAAGTCCACACGATATCGGTACAGACAGGCCCACTTGTTCCGCAACCGCGACAACGAACACATATCTCTACAGCGTCGACCGCTAAATCGTCAGACCCACAAAACGGGCACAGTTTCAACTCACTCATGCTCCCACCTCCGGTGCGGGCAGGTAGGCCCAGTCACGAAGAGTCTTTTCACAATCGAAATCAGAACCAGCCATACAACTATGAACAGCCGGACATTTGTCACAAAGGGTCAGTTCTGTTTCTTTGCTAAACACATGTATAAGCTTTTCAACAGCGGCGCGGGCTTGGGCGAGGTCGGCTTCCAACTCCCGCACCCGCGCTTCCAGGGCGGCTTCGAGGGGGCGGGCGTTCCATTGAGCCGCCACGGATTCTTCCGTGTCCCCATCACTCTCAAGACCGTAGGCTCCGGGTTCGTTCGACAGGCAGTCGCAACCAGCATAGTATTCTTCACCCCCGACATCAGCACCAGGGATAATATCCATTCTGACTTCTCCGCCGCAGAACGGACACGGTTTCAGCACGGTCATTTTTCGCCCTCCTTGATTTTCAAGCCTTTCGCGGTCAGCCGCCCGAAGAGGTGGTCGCGGGGGCCGCCCCCGAGCAGTTCCATCAGCCCGGCCTCGGCCAGCTGCTGGAGCAAGTCCACGCTGCTGGACAGGCCGTCGGAAAAATAGACCGTGCCGGAGTCGCCATCTGCCGAGCGGACGCTTTTGAGGGCCGACAGCAAGAGGCGGTGGTAGCGGCTCTGCACGCCGTCAAGCCTGGCCTCCAGGGTACGCTTTTCGGCGCGAAGGCTCGCAATGTATGTTTGGCAGGCTTGGCACCTGGCTTTGGCGTGATTGCCCGACGCTGCCGACCATTGCCGGAGCAGGTCATTGGTCATCGTCTGTCTCCTCCCTCTGAAGCCGGTCAATTTCGGCGGCGATGAGGGCACCGGCCTTGGCCAGGTCGCGGAGGCGGTTCTGCCAGCCCTGGCGTTTGGCCCACCAGCCCTGGCGTTTGGCCCACTGTTCGTCCCACTCGGTCTGGGCAAAAAAATCCTCCGGGGTGAC
>JAITVE010000415.1 GCA_031285975.1 Candidatus Adiutrix sp.
ACGACGCGCCCTCCGGCACCGGCGTGGTGGCCCTGGGCATTTTGCGGATGATTACCCACGTGGCCTCCTTAGGCGGCGTGGACGCGCCCACGGCCTTGTGCATGGCCACCGGCAACCCGGCCAAGGCTTTTGGCCTCAACCGGGGCCTTATCGCCAAAGGCCGCGAGGCCGATTTGGTGGTGATGGACGCGCCCATGGGCTCCTACGGCAAGGACGCTTTGAGCGCCATGACCTGCGGCGATATTCCCGGCGTGGCCCTGGTGCTGGTGGACGGCAAAATCACCGTCAACGTCAGCCGCAACACGCCCCCGCCCGCCGTTAAACCGGCGGTCGCCTGAGGATAATACAGCATAGGTGATGCCAAGAGCCCCGGTTGCATAGCCGGGGCTCTGAATCACTTCGACACAGAAGAGCGAGTCGCCAAGGATGCGAGGAGTTGCCATATGAAAATAGACGCTGAAAAATGTAAAGGCTGCGGCTGGTGCGCCAAAGATTGCCCGGTGGAAGCCATCACCATGGTGGATAAAAAAGCGTCCCTGGACGATGGGCGCTGCGTCGGCTGCCGGGTTTGCTTCCGGGTCTGCCGCTATGAGGCCGTGACCATGGAGCCGGTGAGCCTGGAGCGTACCGTGGAATGCGACCACTGCCCCATCAAGTGCCGCATTTCCGACGGCAATCTGGGGGCCTGCCGCCGCTACAAACAGGAAAGGGGCGAAATCTTCCGCCTGGAAAAAGCCCTGACCTGCGGAGACGTGCGGGAATACATCATCCCCCGGCCCAAGGAAGCGCTGCGCGAGCCCGTGGTCACCGCCATCGGCGTGGGCACCACCTACCCGGACTGCCGCCCGGCCCCGGCCATTGTGCGCGAAACGCGCGGCAATGTGGACGTGGTGACCGTGGCCACGGAAGTGCCGCTGAGCTACAGCTCCTGCATCGTAAAAATCGACACCGACGTGCATTTGGGCGAACAGGGCGCGGCCATTGTCTATGACGGCCGGGAAGTGGGGATGCTGGAAACCGAGCAGTACGGCTCCAAGATGCTGCACATCGGCGGCGTGAACCGCTTCACCAGCGGCCCGGCCGGTTTCGCCGCCGTGCGGGCCGTGACGGAAATCATCAACCACAAGCCCATCAAGCTGCGCGTCAAAGACGGCGCCCGGCTGGAGCTTCAGATTGGCCAGCCCCCGGTCATCAACGGGGTGGCCGGTAAAAAAATGCGGGTCGGCTGCGGCAGCGCCACCACCGGCATTTTCGCCTCCCTCTTTGTGGAAGCCGCCGACGAAGTGCTGGTGCTGGATTCCCACATCACCGGCCAACTGAGCCGCCACGTGGCCGGGCAGACTGCCGGGGCCAAGCCCACCGGCGTGGAAGTCATTTTCCCCATGAGCACCCCGGGCCGCTATTTCGGCGACCACGGCGAGGGCTGGGGCGGCACTTCCATCACCGACCCGAAAAAACTCATCAAATCCATTGATATGAAGGTGGCCTGGCCGAGCATGACCATCCTGGTCACCGAAACCACCGGGCAGAACGGCACCCTTTTTGAGGTCACCGCCGACGGCGGCCTTACGGAAATCGACATGCGCCCGGCGGCCCAGGCGGCCTTGAACGCCATCCGCGAAACCTGCGAGCCTTCCATGGTTTCGGCCATTTACACGGCCGGTTCCGGCGGCAGCGCGCGGGCCGGGGTTTGCCGCTACCCCATCAAGCTGACCCAGGCCGTGCACCAGAACAAAGTGGTGGTCAGCCTGGGCGGGGTTCCGGCCTTCGTGCTGCCCGGCGGGGGCATCACCTTCTTTGTGGACGCGGGGCAGATTAAGCCCGGCTCCTTTAGCTGGACTCCCACCCCGGCCACCATCTGCCCCCTGGAATACACCATGGAGGTCAAGGACTACGAGGCCATGGGCGGCCACGTGGAGGCCATGAAGCCTTTCCCCGCCCAGCAGCCCGCCAGCCAATACCCCGGCACCTGGCTGAGCCAGAAGGACGACTATGCCGTGGGCGAAATGGACGCCGCCGGGAAAAAGGGCGGCGGCCAGTGGCCGGGGAGCATGGAATAGCCTGATGGCAGGAGAACTGGCCCAGCTTGACGACCGCACAATTCTGGCCCAATACGGCCCCATGCGCCTGACCATTCAGGCCTGGGGCCGGGCCGGGGTCGATACCGCCCTGGCGGCGGAAGCGGGCCGCTTCTCCTTCTCCCTCCTGCCCCGGCTGGCCCCGGCCAAGGAGCTCTTCCGGCGGGATGCGGGCGATTTTGGCGACTTGGCTCCGAACTATGCGGAGCCTCTTTTGAACCATATGGTTCTAGCCGTTCACAAAAGCGGCCACAAAGATTTGGGCCCCCTGGCCGCTGTGGCCGGAGTGGTGGCCGACGCGGCGCTGGATTTTTTATGCGCCGCCGGGGCGGTGAAAGCCATTGTGGAAAACGGCGGGGATGTGGCCATTCACCTCGACCCAGGGCAAGAGGCCAGCGTGGGTGTGCGGCTGGGCCTGCAAAAGCCCGAACCTGCCTGCAAAATAGTTCTTTCCGGCGATCGCCGGGCCCGCTGGGGGGTCTGCTCCAGCGGCCTGGGCGGGCGCGGGCTGACCCGGGGCGTCGCCGATACGGCCCTGTGCGTGGCCGAGACCTGCGCGGTGGCCGACGCGATGGCCACGGCCCTGGGCAACGAAGTGTGGGTGGATTCCCCGGTCATCAAGCGGGTAGCGGCTGAAGTTTTGCGCCCGGATACGGATATCCGGGGGCTTCTGGTGACCGAGTCGGCGGCTGAACTGAGCCGCGAGGAAATCGGCTCGGCCCTGTCCCGAGGCCTGGCCTACGCCCAGGGCCTGGTGGATAGGGGGGCGCTCCTGGGCGGCCTGGTCAGCCTTCGGGGGCAGATTTTGACGACCGCGAATTTTGAGCGGCAGGTGGCCGCGCTGGAGCCCCTGGGCTCCTGATTCTATTATTGCCTTGATAACAGCCAGCCCGGCACAACAGCGCGGGCGCGGACGGAGGGAGCAGATATGAAAGTAGGATTTATCGGACTTGGCGCCATGGGCCGCCCCATGGCCAAACGGCTGCGGGCCGCGGGCCTGGAACTGGCCGTCTTCGACCTGGTGACCGCGGCGGTGGAAGAAATGGCCGCCCTGGGGGCCGTGCCCAAAGCGACCCCGGCCCAGGTGGCCGAGGGCGCTGATATTGTCTGCACCAGCCTCCCCAACTCGGCTATCCTGAAAAACGTCATCCTGGGCGAAGATGGGGTGCTGAAAACCCTGAAGCCCGGCGCGCTGGTCGTTGACCTCAGTTCCGTGGAGCCCCAGGTGAGCCGCCAGTTGGCGGGCGCGGCCAAAGAGAAAGGCGCGGCCATGATTGACGCCCCGGTCTCCGGCGGGGTCAGCGGCGCGGAAAAGGGCGCCCTGACCATCATGGTGGGCGGCACGGCGGCGGAATTGGCCCAGGCCGAGCCGGTTTTGCAGCATTTGGGGAAAAAGATTTATCACGTGGGCGATTCCGGCTCGGGCCAGGCCATCAAGCTGGTCAATAACCTCCTTTTGGGGGCCAACATGGCCGCCGCCGCCGAGGCCCTCACCCTGGGCTCCAAACTGGGTTTGAAGCCCGAAACCATGCTGGACATCATCAGCCAGAGTTCCGGCTCCAGCTACGCCCTGACGGCCAAAGCCGCCAATTTCATCTTCAAGGGCGAGTTCGCCCCCGGCTTTGCCGTGGATTTGCAGTATAAAGATTTGGGCCTGGCCATCAGCACGGCCCAGAGCATGTCCGTGCCGCTCCCCATGGGCACGCTGGCCCAGCAGATATATGAAATCGCCAGGGCCAAAGGCCAGGGCCGGGAAGACATTTCCTCGGTCATCAAGTTTTATGAGGAATTGGCCAAAACGGAGGTGCGCTCCTGATGTCCAAAGATATTGATACCCTGATGAAAGAGGGCGGCCTGAGCTACGGCACGCTGACCTTTGGCGACATTTGCCGCCTGGCCGCCGAGACCGGCCGCAGCGCCGGGGAAATGGCCGTGCTGGAAGCGGCCCGCGCCAATAACATCAGCGAGGACGAAGTTGGCCGGGCCATCTGGAAAGAGTTCAGCCACAACCTGCTGGCCCTGGAAAAGGGCCTGGAAACCGAGGGCCACAGCTTCCTCTTCGGCCAGGTGGCCAGCGAACTGAGTCAGCCCGGCGTGCCCAACCTGGTGGCTACGCCCCTTTTGGACAAAGCCGTGAAATACACCCTGGCCACCCAGGTGGGCAACCACTGCGTGGGCCTGCGCCCCTGCGCGGGCACCGGGGATTCCTGCCCCTACGCCGGCATGGCCAAGGCTTTGAAGGAAGAAATCGCCGACCCCAAGCTGGTGACCCGGGCCCTGGCCATTATGCTCAAAATCGGGGTGCTCTTCCGCGTGGCCAAGACGGGCACCGGCTGCAACCTGGAGGGTTACGGCGCGGGGGCGGCCGGTTCGGCGGCGGCCTTCGCTGAAATTCTGGGCGGCGACCCGGAGCAGACCAGCCGGGCCGTGGTGCTGGCCCTCTCCCCCACCATCGCCGTGCCCTGCACCCCGCGCGTTATGGTGCCCGGCCTCTGCGCCTCCCACATCGGCGGCGGGGTTATGGTGGGCTGGCTGTCGGCCTGGATGAGCCGCTATTCCCACCTGCCCGTGAACGTGCCCGTGGATTTGATGATTGCCATGGCCGCCGCCGTCCACCCGGTTTCCGGGCACGAGGTGGTGCCGGTGGTTATTAAATACATGGAGCCCTTCTTCAAGGTCAACGCCAAGGTTGAGGACTTCGTGGCCGAGGACGTGAAAGCCGCCGACAAGCTGCGCCGCGTGGAAATCACCAAGCAGGCCCAGGACGAAGCCCGCGCCATGGCCGCCAAAGCCGGTTCCATTATCAAGCCCTTCGGCGACGTGGTGGTGGGCGGCAGCAGCCAGGCCGTGGGCTCCCCGGCCAACACGGCCCGCCTGGCCCACGAACTGGCCAAGGGCAAAATCACCAAAATCACCATCGAGCTCTACCCCGAACTCTTCGCCCGCCGGGCCATCAACGTCCCGGCCATCGTCATGGGCGGGGTCTACGGGCGGCCCACGGAAGACGGCAAAACCTACGCCGAGGTCATGGATCGCGTGAAGGCTGAGGGCGTGGAAGTGGAAATTCTGGAAGTGCCCGAATACCAGCTTCAGCGCGTCAGCCTCACGGCTTCGGAACAGAATTCCACGGTCGAGGCCCTGAACCGGGGCGGCGCCCGCCTGGTGCTGCTGAAGGCCTCCCCCAGCCGCGACGAAGCCGCGAAAGCCGCCGAACGCCTGGGCATTGTCCTGGTCGAAAAATAACGAAGGAACTCGTGCATATCATGCAGGAAAAAACAATACGGATCATTCAGGAAGACGACAAGGGTTTACGGGCTTTCGAGGAAGCTTTCGGCGTGCCCATGCCCAAGGCCGGGCCGGACGGCTCGGTGACGGGCCTCCCCGCCCCCTACCCCCGCATGGTGGAAGGGGTGGAGCGCAGCGGCTACCGCATTTGGGAACTGGCCAAAAAAGCCAAGGCCACCGGCACCCCCATCATGAACCCCATCCTGGGGCGCAACACGGCTGAGGAAACCTTCAAAGAAAGCCAGGACATGTACGCCGTGGCTGAAAAGCTGGGGCTGGACATTTTCCACTTCGTCCACGCCGAGGCCACCCGCCACATCGATCCCCTGGCCGGGCGGGAACTCATCGACCAGTCGCGCGGCAAGGGCGGCATCACCCCCTTAGGCGAGCGCGAACTGGTGAAAATGGGCGGCGGCACGCGCCACCCCATGCGCATCAACGCCACTGGCGACACCCCCCACCTGTCGATCTTAAACGCCCTCATCGCCGGGTTTGACGGCACGGACATCGGCCCGGTCATCCACGTGCACTTTGGCGGGCGCGGCGTGCACGATTACAAAACCAAGGTCTTCAACGGCTACAAGGCCCTGGAAATCTGCGCGGACAACAACATTTTCGTCCAGACTGATTCCCACAAGCACTTAAACAACCTCGACGGCACCGACGGCATGGCCCTGGCCATGTGCCTTCTGGCCGAGGGTTTAGCCGTTTTGGCGGGGCTGCCGAAAGAACTGTCGGCCATTCAGATGAACGTGGCGGGCATCAACATCCTGGCCGATATGGCCCTGATGCGCGCCTTTAAGGACACCATCTGGAGCGGCTCCCTCATTGTGGTGCCGGAAACCTTCCAGAGCCCGCCGCCGGATTTGATTGCCGAGTCCGCCCACTTCGCCCGCATGGCCGTCAGCGCCAAGCTGGGCGGGGCCGATTTCTTCCGGCCCAAAGCGGCCGAGTCCGTGGGCATCCCCACCGGGGCCTCCATGGGCAAGGCCATCTGGGCGGCCCAGAACGTCTTCGATAATACGTATAAGGTGGAAATCCACGACCCCTACATAGACCGCCGCAAAGAAGAAATTTTGACCGAGGCCATGGAAGTGCTGGCGAAAGTGCTGGGCCTTTCCAGCACCCCGGCCCCCTCGGACATTTGTGAAAACTTCTGGCGGCGCTATGAGGTGGACGCGCTGATCG
>JAITVE010000417.1 GCA_031285975.1 Candidatus Adiutrix sp.
CAGCCCCCCGCTTTTTTACCGTCACTCCGGCGAAGGCCGGGGCCTATGCCTTTCCTGTGTCGCCGACTATGACGGCTATTACCCCCGCCTCTCCCCAGCCTCGTCATACCGGCGAAAGCCGGTATCCATTCCCAGTAAAGCACCTTGTCGGCAATATTCACCGTCCCCCACATCGTCATTCCTGCGGAGGCAGGAATCCATTTCCAGTAGAGCACCTTGTCGGCACGCTCACTGTTCCTCCCACATCGTCATTCCTGCGGAGGCAGGACTCCATTTCCAGTAGGGCGCCTTGTCGGCACCCTGCCTCTTCTGCATTCTTCTTACCTTCCGCATCACTCCGGGAAGGAAGAAGAAGAGCGCGGCAACGGCCTGGCCGGTAAAAGCATACGCCTCTGAAATGGATTCCAGCTTTCGCCGGAATGACGGGGTGGTGCGCGTTTGAGGCGGTTTTTACTGCGATTGGGCCAGAAAG
This sequence comes from Candidatus Adiutrix sp., assembly GCA_031285975.1. Classification (GTDB taxonomy): domain Bacteria; phylum Desulfobacterota; class Desulfarculia; order Adiutricales; family Adiutricaceae; genus Adiutrix. The sequence continues at coordinate 473 of JAITVE010000417.1, forward strand.
GGGGCCTCTTGGGGGCTCTATGTGGGGCTTGGGCATCCCCATATTTAGCGGGCTGGGGCGGCGGGGAACCATACATTGTGTAGAGGGCTGAATTTATAAAAATTTTGGGGAAAAAGGCGCAAATAAAGTTGACGGGGGTGGACTATGAGTGTATTATACATAATTGTAATTTGCTATAATTTACTATAACTATTGAATATTGAAGAAACTGCAGCAACCCGGCCGACGACGGGATAAACCCCAACGGCCTTTCCCCCGGTGGACGCGGCCCGCCGCACACGGGAGGAGGAGTAACATGAAGCGTATTATTTTGATGATCGTGGCGGCTCTGGTGCTGATGTGCGCCCCCGCTTTCGCGGCAGACGTCAACCCGTTCGGCCCGGCCGAGGCCTATGTGGTGCAGAAAGGCGATACCGCTTCCAGCATCGCCCGCAAATTTTACGGCAAGCCCGCTCTGGGCCCCAAACTGTGGCAGGCCAACAAAAGCCTGGTGGCCCATCCCCGGCGGCTGACGACGGGCGATACCATCTATATTTTCCCGGAAGCCACCCTCACGGCCAACAAAACCACGGCCGTGCCCCCGCCTCCGCTGGAAAGACCCACGGACATGTATGACCGGGGCCAGCTCTACCGCCAAAGCTTTCCCAAGTATTTCAACTTCGTGGCCGACAGCCGCGGCCTGGGCGAATCGGGCTCCGTCCGCGTGCGGGTGAAGAAGAACGACCCTGTCACCGGCCAGGACGTTGACGAAATGTTTGAAGTGCGGGAAGTCGGCCACATCATCGCCTCGGAAGAACACCCGGGCCTGATGTTCAACGACGGCGCGGAGATGGCCAAGTACAACGGCAAAATCATGCTGAGCACCAACGATGAAGTCACGGTTCAGTTTTCTGAGGACGTGGCCAAAATCCTGGACGCGGACACCTATGGCGACAGCGACCCCTACTTCCGCGAATTCCCCATCTACGGCATGTCGTACGACATCAACGGCTCCAGGCGCGGCCGGGTGGATTACGGCCAGAACCTGGGGAACCTCTACCAGTACAAAGGCCTGTTGACAATAGTGGCCCGCATTGACGGCCTGGCCCCCGTGACCCCGGCCTCATCGAAAAAATTGAAGAAACGGAACCGCAAGAACCAGGACATTGACCCGGTGTCCTATGTGGCCCGCATCACCTACAGTGTGGACGCGGTGAGCCTCAACGACAGCGTTTTCCTCTTCGTGCCCCTGAACCCCGGCCCGGAAAGAACCCTGGAACCCCCGTTTGTGGAAGAGCCGGACAGCTACGTGTCCCTGGGCGATTGAAGGAAAGGGCAAAATTATGAAAAATATTCTCAAGCCTCTGATGGTTGCGACCCTGCTTCTGGCTGTGGCCGCCTGCGCGGCCCCGGTGAAATACAGCGCCGACAAGCTGCCGCTTTGCTCGGCCCCCTCGGACACCGGGGTGGTGAAGCTGAGCTCGGTTCCCTATACCAAGGAAGACCCGCAGTCCTGCGCGGTGGCCCTCAAGTCCGTGGACGTGGCGGTTTGGAGCGAAGCGGCCTACAATTCCCGCAAACTGCGGGGGCTGGACACCGTTGAACTGGGCTATAAACCCCTGCTCGCGGCCACTGGCGACGCCTCATACCACGGCCCCACCGGCCATGCCAATTCGTTGGTGGTCAATTTCGATACCACCGTCTTTGAGGAAGACACCGCCGTGCGCCGGGCCTACCTGGCCGTCTACAGCCCGGACAATCCCCAGGGCTTGAACGGCGTGGTTCTCCGGGGCCGCCTGAGCACGGGGGACGAACTCCAGTCCCTGGCGCGTGAACGGCGGGCGGTGACCAATATGGAAGGCACTTCCGGCTGGATCTTCTTCGACGTGAGCTTCTTCGTGGCCCGCGCCATCAACGAACGGCGCAACTCCATCCATTTCGAGCTCTCAGTGCCCGGACAGCCCGCAGCCGGCAACCTGGTTCGGGTGGGAGTGACGAAGAAGGAACCCCACCTGGTTGTGGAATATAACTGATATTCGATCACCGGGAAAGAGATGGAAAGCTTATGAAACGGTTACTACTCATTGCAATGATAATGGTTCTGGGCCTCCCGGCTGCGGCCATGGCCCAGCGGGTCGATCCCGAGGTGCTTCTGGCCCGCCAGACCACGGTGGATCAGGGCCTCTTCTTCGCCTTGGCCAACAACGACATGGCCAGCCTCACCACCATGCGCGACCAGGGGGCCAACCCCAACGTCAGCCTGGCCATTCTGGGGCTCAAGGTGAGCGATGTTTTCGGCGCGGAAACGCCCATTCTGGATCAGCCCTTCGACCCCACCGGCTGGCCGATTCTTCACTGGGCCGTCTATTTGGGCAACCTGGACGCGGTGAAAGTGCTGCTGCGTTCCGGGGCCCGGGTCAACACCCCGGACGTGTACGGGGCCACGGCCCTGCACTGGGCGGCCTGGGGCGGGCGGCACAGCATCGCCAAGCTGCTGCTCGATAACGGCGCCGCCTGCCTGGCCATGGACATCAAACGCCGCACGGCCAAGGACTGGGCCATCATGATGGGCCAGAACGACATGATCCGTCTTCTGGACGCCCGCTCCTGCAAGCCCGTTCCCATTCAGGACGCTGACGGCGACGGCGTGGCGGACGGTCAGGATTTATGCCCCAATACCCCCTACGGAGCGCCGGTGGACGACCGGGGCTGCTGGGTGGTCGCCTACGCCGCCTTCTTTGACTTCGACAAGTCGGTGGTCAAGGCCAAATACCTGCCCTACCTGGCCGAAGCGGCCACGGTGCTGAACAACCACCCCGACCTGCTCGTGGAAGTGCAGGGCCACACTGACGCGGTGGGTTCTGCGGATTACAACTACCAACTGGGCCTGCGCCGCGCTGAGGCCGTCCGCAAGGCCCTGGTCAACAACGGCGTGCGCGGCGACCGCATGAGCCTGGGCTCCCTGGGCGAAAGCCAGCCGCTGGCTTCCAACAGCTCTTCCGCTGGCCGGGCCCGCAACCGCCGCGTGGAAATGCACGTGGCCCAGCCCGGCGGCGTAGCCTCGCCGTACCCGGCCGCCCCGGCTGAGCAGCAGCCCATCGCGCCGCCTTCCGGCGACGTTGCCCCGGCTGGCCAGCCCATTGCGCCGCCTTCCGGCGACGTGCAGGCCACGATTGAGGAAGACCTGAGCGACAGCCGCATTCTTCCGGCTGCGGAGTGAGCGCGGGCCGTCAAGGGCAATAATTGCGTCACAATTTTGTGACTCTTCGGGGCGGCGGCGTTGCGAAACGATGCCGCCCCGTTGTTTTTGGAGAACGTATGGGTGATTTTAATCCGGTGGCGGCGGCCGCGTTGGCCGGTCTGTTCACCTACGCCTTGACCGCGCTGGGGGCGGGGGCGGTGTTCCTGTCGCGCCAGCCCTCCCGGCGGATGCTGGACGTTTCCCTGGGCTTTGCCGGAGGCGTGATGATCGCGGCCAGCTTTTGGTCGCTTTTGAGCCCGGCCCTGGCCATGAGCGGGCACCTGGGCCGCTGGGCCGTGGCCCCGGTGGCGGCGGGCTTTATGCTCGGCGGGCTCTTCCTGCGGCTGGTGGACTGCTTCCTGCCCCACTTCCACCCGGCCACCAACACCACCGAAGGCCTGGCCACCACCTGGCGGCGCAGTTTTCTGCTGGTGCTGGCCATCACCCTGCACAACATCCCGGAAGGCCTGGCCGTGGGGGTGGGTTTCGGCGCGGTGGGGGCGGGCTTTTCCGAGGCCAGCCTGGGCGGGGCCCTGAGCCTGGCCCTGGGCATTGGTTTGCAGAACCTGCCCGAAGGCCTGGCCGTCTCGCTGCCCCTGTACCGGGACGGGTTCAGCCGCTCCAAGGCCTTCATCTTCGGCCAGCTTTCCGGGCTGGTGGAGCCGGTCTCCGCAGTCTTGGGGGCCCTGGCCGTGGGTTTCGCCCGGCCCCTGCTGCCCCTGGCCCTGGCCTTTGCCGCCGGAGCCATGATCTTCGTGGTGGCCGAAGACGTTATCCCCGAATCCCAATCCTCCGGCCACGGCGACCTGGCCACCCTGGGCCTCCTCTTCGGCTTCACCCTGATGATGGTGCTGGACGTGGCCTTGGGGTAAGGCACGGAAACGCTTGCCAGATATGAAAAGCCGCCTTCGGTGTTATCCGAAGGCGGCTTGTTTTATTTTATCAGCGTGAACGTTGGTTTGCTGGCGGTGCGCTGGCCGGGGGGGGAGGGCGGGGACGGGGGCTCGCCCTCGGGGGGCTTTTTGCCGATGCGGTCGCTGGGGGGCGGGTCGGTCAGCACGCCCTGGTCGTTGAAGGCCGCGAAGTTGAGGGCTTTGATGAACACCTTGCGGCCGCCCATGGTGAAAATCTCCTGGCCGGTGAAGTGGGGCGTTTGGAGGATGATGGTGCGGGGCAGGGGCGGCACTTCCAAAAACACGAAATGCACGTGCCACCACTCGTCGCGCTTGCTGGAGTCACGGTCAAAACCCATGACCCGGGCGTACACCATGCTCACCCGGCCATCGTCGTTCTCCCGCAGCATCAGCGCCAGGTCGCCAACTTCCGTCGTCTCTTTGAACGGAACCTGGTATTGCAGTTCCTCGACCATGCCTTCCATCGGCTCTTCCTCCCCGCTCACTGTATCACTCCTGTAATCATATTAACTTTGTCCGCTTTTGTCAATTATTTCAGCCTCGGGGACAGGGCAAGAGCGTCTTAATTGGCTTAAAATTGGCGGCACAATTGCATATACCGCCACTTTTTAGCCCCACCCCCGTTATACCGGCGAAAGCCGGTATCCATGCCTTTC
>JAITVE010000030.1 GCA_031285975.1 Candidatus Adiutrix sp.
TCAGGGGCCTGGGACAAAAGCTCTTCGGTCAAGCCGCTGGGGCGGGGAAGGTCGGGCCGGTCGCCGGGGGCTTCCAGCATGAGCGAATAGAGGGGCTCAACGTTGGCGGTATTGGCTTCCGCGAGAATATCAACGCGCTGGACAAGGCCGGAGAGTTCGGCGGCCAGCTTTTCCTCGGCGGCCCGGGCTTCGGCCTCGGGCAAGCCGCGGGCCACATCCAGCCGGGCCAGTTCGGCTATGCGGCGCACGGTTTTCAGGTCAATGGATACATTGGGGGGCATATGGGGACTCCAAGTTCTTTTCGGTTATGATTTCAGCAGTTTAGACAACACTTCACCGGCCAGCTTGGGGTTGGCCGCGCCCTTGCTTTTTTTCATCAGCTGGCCCACGAAAAAGGAGAGGATTTTTTCCTGCCCCTCGCGGTATTTGCGGGCTTCGCCGGGATTGGCGGCAATGATTTCAGCGGCCATATCGCTGATGGCCCCGGTATCGGAAATCTGCAAAACGCCTTTGGAGCGGGCCAGTTCCCCAGGGTCGCCGCCCTTTTCAAAAAGCTCGGGGAACAGGTCATAAGCCGCGCGGCGGCTTAAAGTGTTGTCGGCCATCAGCTTCCCCAGGGCGGCCAGGGCGGCGGGGGGCACCCGGCATTCCAGCGGCGACAGGCCGTCCCGCTGGCAGGCGGGCAGGAGCAGTTCCACCATAAGGGCGGCCAGGCGGCGGTCGTCGCCTAAGAGCGGGCGGGCCTGGTCGAAATAGGCCACCGCCCCGCGCCGGTCAAGAAACACCGCCGCCTGTTCCTCGGTGAGGCCCAGGGCCAAAAGGCGGGCCTCCGCCTGCTCGGGCAGTTCGGGCATGGCGGCTTTCAGGCGGGCCAGGGCGCCGGGGCTGACATGCACCGGCGGCAGGTCGGGCTGGGGGAAGTAGCGGTAATCGTGCGCGTCTTCCTTGGAGCGCAGGGAGCGGGTTTCCTGGCGGGCCGGGTCGAAGAGCCGGGTTTCCTGCACCAGCGTGGCCCCCTGGTCGTAGAGCCCGCCCTGGCGGACGATTTCATATTCAATGGCCTGCCCGGCGTGGCGGAAAGAGTTCAAATTCTTGATTTCACTGCGGGTGCCCAGCTTTTCCACGCCGCGCGGGCGCAGGGAAATGTTGACGTCGCAACGGAACTCACCCTCTTCCAATCGCCCTTTGGTCACTTCCAGATGGACGAGAATGTTGTGCAATTTCTTCAGAAATTCCATAACTTCGCCGGAGGATCGGAAGTCGGGCTCGGTGACGATTTCGATGAGCGGCGTTCCGGCGCGGTTAAGGTCAACCAGGGTGCGGCCGCGCTGGTCGTCGTGAACGCATTTGCCCGCGTCGTCTTCCAGGTGGATGCGGTTGAGGCGGATGCGCTTTTCGCGGCCCTCGCCGTCGGTGATGGCGAGGCCGCCGCCCTCGCAGATGGGCGGGTCAAGCTGGGAGGTTTGGAACCCGGCGGGAAGGTCGGGATAAAAGTAATTTTTGCGTGAAAAAACGGAATATTCATTGACCCGGCAGCCCAGGGCCAAACCGGCGGTGGCCGCCAACTCCACGGCCCGGGCGTTGGTGCGGGGCAGGGCCCCCGGCTGGCCGGTGCAGACTTCGCAAACGCGGCTGTTGGGCCGGTCTTCCGGGGGCGAGTCCGCCGGGGCGGTCGCGTCCAGAACGGCCTCGGTGGGGCAGGAGCAGAAAAGTTTCGTGGCGGTGTTGAGCTGGGCGTGTATTTCCAGCCCGATGACGGGTTCCATCTCGGCCATGTGGGTATCCTCTTTGGCAAAGCCGCAGCGGCCCTGTGGGGCGGCCCGGCGATCTGGGGTAATCCTTCATATTATAAAGAGGAAAGGCTCCGCTGCCAAGGAATAAATGGAATTTTTTACAGACGGTTCATCGCCCGCGCCAGTCAGGGCCGCTGAAAGGTCAACGCCGCCACGCCGTAAATACCCAAATATAGTCATTTGCCCATATTTAGACAAATTATGGTCATTTACAGCCTCACAAAATCATCCGCCACTATATAGCGCAGTTTAAGCTCAGCCACCTTGCAAGTATTTCCTCAAGCTGAACCAGCCACCCGAACCCCAGCGGCCATTCCCTTAAAAACAGCAATGTTATCAGCAAATTATCCGTATCTTTTCGCAGCACAAAACCTGCTGGGCGCAATTTTCCGGCCTCCGCTCGCGGGCCCCGGCTTCTTTTTGGCTCAAAAGCCTTCTATAAAGGCCGCTATTTTTGCGGGCACTCAAAAAAAACACAGCCAAGACTCCATCCTGAGGCACCTTGGCACGATTCTGGCATATACATTCAGCAAGGCCCCGTCATAAAGTGTTTTTCAACCCTTACGCAACTGTAAGTTGCAGGTGATTTAACTGTCGATGGTGACCTAACAATTTCCCACCGAGGGCCTGGCCCTCACAACCTTCCATATATCAGGGAAATATTCCCTATCCGCACTCCCGGGAGCTGGTCTCCCGGCCTGCCAACCTTAAGAGCGAATGCTCTTGTCTACTGCAGGGGAGCTTGTTCCGCAAGCTCCCCTGTTTCTTTATCAGCACCAATTTTCGTTACCGAAAATTGCCGGGCGCTTACGCTCCACCGAGTCCCCTATTTGCTAACACGCCCTCTTCCCCCGCCGCATCGCGGCGCCACTTGTCTGAGCTCTTTCCAAGCAAAGCTTGTAATCTCAGTTTATTCAAACCTTATAAGGCTCGCATGATCAGGCGAGTTACGACGTTACTCCACCGCCGCCACTATTTGCTAACCGCGCCCTCTTCCCCACCCTCGCCGCAACGCCACTTGTCTGAGGCGTTCAGGCGAGTTGTGGCGTTGCTACACGGTCACTGGTTTTTGCTAGCCGACACGCAGATCCAGGGGCGCGCAGCCCCTGGCGCGCGGAG
>JAITVE010000090.1 GCA_031285975.1 Candidatus Adiutrix sp.
TTTTAACATACAAGCACCCGCCGTTAACCATAAAGTATGGCATTAAAAATACCATCCTTATTGTGACTTTCGTTATCGCCGCTTTTATGATGGGCACTGCGTATATATGCCCGGATATATGGCTGATATTTTTTACAAATACTCACTACAGGTCGCCCGCCCTTGTATGGTGGCCGGTTATAGCGGCAACATGCACGGGTGCCTCCTGGGGCATAATCGCGTTCAAACTCAAACAACGCTACACCGCCAGCCGGCAGTGAGCGGGGGACGGCCTTAATAAATGCTGTCGCCGCGGTCTTGCTGGTCAAAAAAGAATCTGGTATAATACCGAAAATTACACTACAGGAGGCCCAGCCTTGGAAGAAGGCAGTACACCCCATCGAAGTTTCCTCTCCCGGTTTTTCAGGCTGTTTCATAAAGGTTCCCTGTCCGCGTCCGCCTTTGAGGACGAAATAAACGACCTTTTGGATCACGGGGCTGAAAGCGGCGCCATCGGCCAGGCCACCAGCGAAATGATCCAGAGCGTGGTGGATTTCAACGACACCGTGGCCCGCCAGATCATGACCCCCCGCATCGACATGGTGGGGGCGGAATGCAAGTCAACCCTGGGCGAGGTCATCAAAATCCTCACCGAGGAAGGCTATTCCCGCCTGCCCGTGTATGACGGGGACATGGATCACGTCACCGGCTTCATCGTCGGCAAGGATTTGTTGCAGTCCTGGGGCGACTCCCTGGACTGCCCCCTGCCCCAGGGCATCATCCGCCCCATTATCCTGGCCCCTGGCAATAAAAAAATCGGCGACCTTCTGAGCGAACTGCGCAGCCAGAAAAGCCACCTGGCCATCGTGCTGGACGAATACGGCGGCACCGCCGGGCTGGTGACCATGGAAGACATTATCGAGGAAATCGTGGGGGATATCCACGACGAATATGACGAGGAAGAAGAGCCCTTCACCGAGCTGGCCCCCGGCCTCACCCTGGCGGCGGGCCAGGCGGCCATTTCCGACCTGAGCGAACATCTGGGGGTTGACCTGCCGGAAGGGGATTACGACACCCTGGGCGGCTTTTTGACCAACCAGGTCGGCCGGGTGCCCCAGGTAAATGAAGAAATCACCTGGGAAGACCTCCTCTTCAGCATCACCGCCGCCGACGACCGCAAAGTGGAGCGCGTGGAGATACGCAAGCTCAACCCGGGCGGCAGCGACGCCCCGTCCCAGGGCGAAAACGGGAACTGACGGGGCGGCCCGCCTCCGCGCCCCTATGCCGCAAAAGCCGAGAACCCGCGCCGGGCCTCGGCTTTCAATATTTCTTGACGCAAAACGAAGGTGCATTATGTATCTGGGGATAGACGTGGGCGGCACCCACACCGACGGCGTGCGGCTCGGCGAAGATTTCACCGTGGCTGCCGCCGCCAAAGTGCCGACACTGGCGGGGGACGTGCTGGGCAGCGTGCGGGCGGCCCTGGAGCCGCTCTTGCGGGGGGCCGGGCCGGGCCGGGTGCGGCGGCTGGCGGTTTCCGGCACCTTGGGGCTCAACGCCATTTTAACCGGCCAGGCCGACCGGGTGGGGGCGCTGGCCACCGGCGGCCCCGGCCTGCCGCCCACGTGCCCCGAGCCGTTATTCCGTATAATTTCCGGCAGCCAGGATCACCGGGGCGAAGTGCTGAGAGCCCTTACGCCCGGCGAGGCCGAGGCGGCGGTTCGTTCGCTGGCGGCTGATGGAGCGGAAGCCTTCGCGGTCATCAGCAAGTTCGGCCCCAAAAACTCGGCCCTGGAAAACGCCCTGGCCGAGGCGGTCGCGGGCGCGGCTCCGGGGGCCCCGCTGACGGCGGCCAGCCGCCTGGCCGGCCGGCTCAATTTCCCCCGCCGCCTGAACACCGCCGTCTACAACAGCGCGGTGAAACGGCTCTACCGCCGCTTTCTGGACGATCTGCGACAGGCCGCCGCCGAGGCCGGGCTCACCTGCCCCCTGCGGCTCTTGACCGCCGACGGCGGGGCCTTATCCCCCGAAGAAGCCGCTGAAAGCCCCGTGCTGGCCCTGGCCGCTGGCCCGGCTGCCGGGCTGCTGGGCCTGTGGGCCCTGGCCGGGCTCGACGGCGACGCCCTGATGGTGGATATCGGCGGCACCTCTACCGACCTGGGCCTTTTGGCGGACGGGGAACCCCTCCTCACCGCCGAAGGCTTGGAAATCAATGGCCGCCCAACTTTGGTGCGGGCCTTCCTCACCACCTCCGTGCCCCTGGGCGGCGATTTGATTCTCACGGCGGATGGCGGACGGGTGCGTATCCTTCCCGAACGCCGGGGCCCGGCCCTGGCCCTTTGCCCGGCAGACTTGGGCCAGCGGCCCCCGACCCTCACCGACGCGCTCAACGTCCTGAATCTGGCCGCTGTCGGCGACCCGGAACTCTCGCGCCAGGCCCTGGCCGCCCTGGGGGCCGGAAGGCCGGAAGACGCGGCCCGTCAAGCCTTAGGCGAAGTCCGCCGCACCCTTCAAGAGGCCCTGGCCCGCCTGCTGGGCCTGGTCAACAACCGCCCGGTCTACACTGTGAACGCTCTGCGCCTGGCCCGCGAGGTGCGCCCCACGCGGGCCGCTATCCTGGGCGGCCCGGCCCCGGCCCTGGCCGGAACCGTGGCCGAAGCCCTGGGCTTGCCGGTCTCCGTGCCCCCCGAAGCCGCCGTGGCCAACGCCGTGGGCGCGGCCCGCTCCCGCCCCA
>JAITVE010000109.1 GCA_031285975.1 Candidatus Adiutrix sp.
CGCTCTTCCTATGCCGCCGGGATGAATTCCTCCGTTGGCGGGGCCCGCCGCAACCCCGCCGAGGCCTGGGCCCGCCCGTCCGGCGGCATCCCCCCCGCCCCCGCCGGGAGCAGCTTCCCCAAAGCCGCCCCGCGCCCGGCTGGCCCGCCCCCGGAAGTCGCCCCTGGCCAGCGCATCAGCCACCCCGTCTACGGCCCCGGCCGCATCACCGCCATCAACGGGCCCCAGGCCGTTATTGAGTTCGACCTTTTCGGCAAGAAAAACGTGGTGCTGCAATACGCCCGGTTGACGCTTTTATAGGCGCTTCCATCCTACCGCCGTAACGCGAAGGCCCCGTGCCGTCACCCCAGCGAAGGCCGGGGCCCATGCCTTTCTCTTTGCTGGATATTGCATCCCCCGCCACTGCCCCCTCCGCCGGAATGACAGAAAGGGTGAGTATAACGCGGGAGGCCGTCAAATCATGGTGATTTGACGGCCTCCCGGTTTTTGTCCAGCCGTCAGGCCCCGCTCCGGCCTGGCGGCGGTTCGCGCCTCAGGGTCTTGACGGCAGGGCCTGTTGCAGGTCGTAGAGGGCCTGGGCCATGAGGTAATACTCCAGCAGGCGGGGCGGGCGGTGCGCCGCTATGGGGCGGCGGGCCGTCCCGGCTTTCAGGCGGTCGAGCAGGGTTTCGAGTTTGTCAAAAGGCCCCGAAGCCGTGCGCGAACACTGCCAGGCGTCGGCCGTCAGGCGCAGGCGCAGGTTGAGGCAGGCCGGGGCGGTTGTCTCCGGCGCTGTTATGTCCAGGGACTCCGAAGGCGGGCGGAACAAACGCCCGAGCGACGCGTTCAGCCGCCCCAGGGTCAGCCATAAACTTCCGGCGGCGTAGCGTGACGCCGGGTCATCGGCAATATGTAACATAGTGTCCCCCTCTAGAGTATTTTGCAATTTACCTGCCTTTAGGAAATTGCAAAATACGTAAACATCCGGGCGCTTTTCATTTCATGCAGACTGCCTTGTTATAGAAAAGCGCTCTACAACGGGCCAGGCCCGGTTTGATGTATCAGGCGGCGGCGGGGATGCCGCTGTTCACAGCATCCCCGCTAGCTTATCTGATGAGGGAGAGAGCCATCTGGCTCATGGAGTTGGCCTGGGCCAGCATACCCACGGCGGCCTGGCTCATGACGTTGTTCTTGGTGAACTCGGTCATTTCCTTGGCCACGTCCACATCTGAAATGCGGCTTTCAGAGGCGGACAGGTTTTCGGTTTGAATCTCCAGGTTGGTCATGGTGTTTTCCAGGCGGTTCTGGAGCCCGCCGAGGTCGGCGCGGATTTTGTCTTTCTGCACGATGGCTTCGGTCAGCGCGTCCAGGGCTTCCTGGGCGCTGGACTGGGTGCGCACTTCCGCGCCCTTCCAGTTGGCGTTGGCCGCGTTCTGCACTTCGGCGAAGGCGTTCCCGTCCATGCCGTTGATGATGTCCTCTTTCAGGCCGGGGAGCGTCAGGCTGGCGGGGCTGGCAATCCACAGGTCGCGGCCCTCGCCCACGTCGCGGCCGTTGAGGCTGACGTTCCAGGTTTCCTGGCCGTTGACCGATTTGCTCAGCACCGGCGACATGGTGCCCCACTTCTGGCCGCCAAGGCTCATGTTGGTGCCGCTTTGGTTGAACTCGCCGGTTTCCACGTTTTCGAACTCAATGGCGCTGAGGGCCGTGCGGGAAGCGGAGTTGCTCCCGGCCACGTCGCAGGCCAGGATGCTGTTCTGGTCGCTGCCGCCTTCTTTGGCGAAGACATAGACCATCTCTTTGCCGTCGGCGTTGGTTTCGGTCATGGCCCAGAAGTCACTGGCCGAGTTTTCATTAATGGCCTTGGCCAGCGATTCGCCCGTGAAGCCCTTGCCCGAGCCGCCAATCACGTTGTCATCGACCTGAATCTTTGTTTTGGTCTTGTCGATGGCCCCGCCCACAGGCTTAATTTGCTCCTTGGCCTCAAAGTCAGTGACGGCCATCGTAACATTTCCTTTGACAACCACAGTTTCCGTGCCCTCGACCCGAACCAGATTGGGGGCAGCCGCCATGCCCTTGTTAATGTGGGCCGCCGCTGCCGATGCTATCGAATCTGCTAAATCAGAGGCTGCCAAATCAGCAAACTCATAGCTGTTGCCGCCAATAGAAATCGTCACGTCAGCAGAGTTGCCCGCAGAAGCGTTTGCGGTGACCTCCGCTTGCAGTTCGGTCATGTTAAGCCTACCGGCAATAGTGGCGCTGGTAGTCCAGTTACCGGCGGAATCTGTGAATATGCCAGTACCAATAGTAGCCGCCCCAGAGCCTGACCAGGCTGCACCATCTTCTGTAATGATGCCGTTTGCAGCCGATATACCCGCAGACATCGCAGCAGCATCAGCAGCACTAGTGGTCGCCTTAGCACTTGAGACGGTCAATTTTACAGTATTGCCTGCGGACAGGCCGTTGGCCGCCATTTGGGCGCTTATGTCCTCGTTATAAGCGGACATAACGATCTTTATGGCGGCGGAGGCGGAAGCGGAGGTGAGGGGAGTAGCAGTGTCTACGCCTGCGCTCATGGCTGAAGTGTTCTGTAATTTATGGCCCAGATTGATCCCGGCGTTTTCCAGCCGATCGATGGCATCGCCGCTGGCCCAGACAGTGGGGTTCGTGCCTCCGGGTTTGTAGGCGACCTGGGCGGATTCAGCCGCCGCCGCGCTGATTTTCACATCATGAACCTTCTTGTTATACCCTTCAGCCGCGCTGGTGTTGCCCCAGTAATAGGCCTCGTCGCCGATGCAGACGGCCACGGTGCCGCCGGAAGCTGCCGCCGCCGCCAGGGCCGCGCTGTTAATGGCAATGCCCACGCGGCTTTGGGTGCCGCCGTTGACCTTGGCCACCAAGTCTTGCAAACTGTCGCCGCTGTTGACCGTGTACCGGCCGGAGAGGTATTTGCCGGTTAAAAGCTGGCCCGCGCTCTCGGCCTTCCAGTCCCAATTATAGCCGAAGCTGAAGCTCTGGCCGTCGGTGAAGCCCGCCGGGCCGTTCAAGCTGTCAAAGCCGCCGCTGCAACAGCCCGCCGCTTCCCCGTAGGCCGCCGTGCCGCCCTGGGCCCAAACATCGTTCTTCGCGTCGCCGCCCACCCGAAGGCCGGTGGAACTGGTGGCCCGCGCGTCGCCGATGTTGATGAAGTAATAGTCCTCAGCCGCGTTGTTCGAGAGCCCGAAGTGAATTTTCACGCCCTGCCCGCCGTGCTGGTTCGAGACCGAGCCGTCAAGCAGCTTAATGCCGTTGAAGTTGGTGGCGTTGGCGATACGGTCGATTTCAGCGGCCATGGCCTGGTACTCAGAGTTGATGATTTCCCGCTGCACGGTGGTGTAGGTGCCGGTGGAGGCCTGTTCGGCCAGTTCCTTCATGCGGGTCAGCTTTTCATCAATAATGCCGAGCGCGCCGTCGGCGGTCTGAATCATGCTGATGCCGTCAGCCGCGTTGCGAAGGCCCTGCTGCAGGGTGGAAATGTCGGCCCGCATCATTTCGCGGATGGCCAGGCCCGCCGCGTCGTCAGCCGCGCTGTTGATTCTCAGGCCCGACGACATGCGCTGAATGTTGGTGGACAATTTGCCATACGTGGCGGCCAGGTTACGGTTGGCGTTGCCAGCCATCGAGTTGTGATTGATGGTGATTGACATAGACTCCTCCTTCTTGAGGGCCCGCGAAAGCGGGGTGGGCATCCGTACCCATGAATAAATGTGCTGTTGCGCGGCGCGTTCCAGTGCGCCGCTTCAGGAAAACCTCGCCCGTCGCCTGACGGACGTCATAGAGCCAAGTCTAAGAACGTCTGAGCGCCCCAGCCAGCCCAAGCTGGCGGAGCTTATCACTACGTCTTGACATGCTTATCGACTTAAACAGGAAGGAACTTAAAAGTTTTTGCTTAAATAAGGCTCGAGGTTTTACTTGAGTGAGGGTTTAATAAAGATAGAGTGAAGGCGAGGATTCTTCCGTCATAGCGGAGGAGGGTTCTTCCGTCATAGTGGCGAAGGCCGCCCCCTCCGTCACCCCGGCGAAGGCCGGGGCCCATGCCTTTCTCTTTGGTGCGGCTTCGCGGCGAAGATTCTGGAGTTAGTATGGGGCTCCGCCCCTATTTAGCATAAACAAGTATTATCTTTTTATTTCATGGTCTTAAATGGCAGTATGAACTTTCCATATTGCCATTTAAGTACTGATATGGTACTTTGGAGTTGAGGTTTTTGGGAACCAAGGAGAAGTGCCATGCCAGATCGGATAGCGGTCAAGAGGTTCCCCGGCGTGTTTTACCGGGAGTCGGTGAGGCGGGTTCACAATGGCAAGCCCGACAAGAGTTTCTGCTTCTGCTATGACCACCAGGGCAAGAAGCATTGGGAGACCGTGGGCTG
>JAITVE010000118.1 GCA_031285975.1 Candidatus Adiutrix sp.
AGGGGCGGCCCACCATTAAAAGCTATTTGGAGCAGTTGCCCGTGCGCGTTTTCCCCGTGGGGCGGCTGGACATGGATGTGGAAGGCCTCTTGATTCTGACCAACGACGGCCCGCTGGCCAAGCGGCTGATGCACCCCTCCTCGAAAATCCCCAAAATCTACCGCGTCAAAGTCTCCGGCAGGCCGGACGCCGAAGCTCTGGAAGAGCTTCGCAGCGGCCAGCTTATGCTCGGCGACCGCCCGGCGGCCCCGGCTGAGGCGGAGATGATTAAAATCGCCTCCGACCGCGCCTGGCTGCTCCTGACCCTCACCGAAGGGCGGCACCACCAGGTCAAGCGCATGTGCTCGGCCATCGGCCACCCCGTGCTGAAGCTCAAGCGCGTCAGCTACGCCGGTCTGGAACTCGGCGCCCTGCGGCGCGAGATGATCCGCCCCCTCAGCCCGCCGGAAGTGCGCCAGCTGATGCTGGCGGCGCAGCTTGATGAGCTGCAAACGAAATCGTGACCATTTGTCACAGCTTGAAAAACCGCCGCCGCGAAAGTGAATATTTTCGCGGCGGTCGTTTGTTATTATCCAGCAAGGCTTCGGTGAAAATCAGTCGTCGAAATTCCCGTCCGGCCCCTTGTCGGAGGCCAGGGCGGCGGCTTTCTGGGCAATTTTTTCGGGAGTCCATTCCGCCGGGGCTTCCGTGCGGGCGGCTTTCTGGCCCATGTCGTAGCTGCCGGCCTTCATGATGGCGTCGTAGGCGAACTGGGCCGTGCCCTGGGCCGAAAAAACTTCGGTCAACAGGCGGTAGCTGAAATCTTCCACGTTCTTGGCCATCCGTTCGCGGATTTCGCGGGGCTGGCCCAGAATTTTGTTTTCGAACGGCAGGTTGAATTTCTTGTAATCCCCGGCCTTCAGGTTCTGGGCTTTCCCGGCGGCCACGATTTCGGCCCACAGTTCCTCGCTCATGCCCTGGCCTTCAATCTTGATGAAATTCTTGTCCGCGTCCAAAACGGCGTTGCCGTAGTCGTCGATTTTCACGCCCCAGGAGACCATCTGCAAGGCCGTGGCCACGTTGGCCTTGGTGGTGCTGGTCAACTGGGCAATCTCCCGCAGCCGGTCGGAGGAATTGCCGCTGGTGCCGTGCTGCGCGCCGGAGAGGCCGTAGGGTTTGATGGCCTGGTGCACCCGGGCCGTCAGGTCAACCTGAATGCCGGTGGCCGAGTCCTGAATGCCGTGGGTGGTGCCGTTGTTCAGGGCAATCCAGTCCGGGTGGATGTCGTGGGCGTTCAAACCCTGCACCAGGAACAGCGCGTCCTCGGGGGTGGAGAGGCCGACGTCGCCCTTAATCTCGCCCACTTCGCATTCCAGCCCGGCCCACTTGGGGATAAAGGGGTTGATGGCGATGGAGGCCAGCAAATTCTTGTCGTCCGTCATGTGGGAGGCGTCGATGGCGATGGAGGTCATCCCCGCGTCGAACATGGAGGGGATTTCCACCTTGGCTTTTTCCAGGTCTTTATCGTTTTTCAGGCCGTAGTGGTCGGCGTGGATGGCCACGGGCACGGTCACGCCCAGTTCGTTGATGATGGCGTCCACCTGGGTGGCCAAGTTCCAATAGCTGGGCGCGCAGTAGGAACTGGCCCCGCCTTCGCTTTTGGCGATTTCAATGATAACCGCCGCCTCGGCCCGCTGGGCCGCCGCCAACACGCCCCGGATGATGATGTGGTTGCGGGCGTTGGCCGCAATGGTCATGGCCTTGCCTTTGGCCAGCAAAGCCCGGTCGATGACCTTGCCGCTCACCAACAGCGCCTTGGAGTTGGGAAACAGTTTCCGAACATTGGGCGGACGCCCGATTTCAATCAGCTTGGCGTATTCCGAAGAGTTTTGAGACCAGGCCATGATGCACCTCCAGGGGCCATGAAATTTATAGTATGTCGTGCTATTTGTAGGGATGCGCAGCATCCCGCGCTCACCAAGTCCAGTTCGTTTTCAACAATTCAGGGTCACGGATGAGAAGCTCGGCGATTTCCACCGCGTTGGTGGCCGCGCCCTTGCGCAGGTTGTCGGAGACCACCCACATGGTCAGGCCGTTGTCCGTGGAAATGTCGGCCCGCACTCGGCCGACGAACACTTCGTCGCGCCCGGCGGCGTCAATGGCCATGGGGTATTTCAAATTTTCCGGCTCGTCCACCACCAGAATGCCGGGGGAGCGGCTCATCAGTTCCCGCGCCGCGCCGGGCTCAATGTGGCGGGCCGTTTCAATCCATATCGCCTCGGAGTGCCCGTAGAACACCGGTACCCGCACGCAGGTGGCCGAGATGCGGATGCTGTCGTCGCCGAAGATTTTCAGGGTCTCGTTGACCATCTTCATCTCTTCTTTGGTGTAGCCGTTGTCGGTGAAGGAATCGATTTGCGGCAGGCAGTTGAAGGCGATGCGGTGCGGATAGACCTCCCGCACAATGTCGCGGCAGTTGAAAATCTGCCGGGTCTGCTCGGCCAACTCTTCAATGGCTTTCTGCCCGGTGCCGGAGACGGCCTGGTAGGTGGAGACCACAATGCGCTTGATGCCCACCGCGTCGTAGATGGGCTTCAACGCCACCAGCATCTGGATGGTGGAACAGTTGGGGTTGGCGATAATGCCCTTGTGCTGGGCCAAAACGCGGGCGTTGACCTCGGGCACCACCAGCGGCACCCGCTCGTCCATGCGCCAGCAGGAGGAGTTGTCCACCACCGGGCAACCGCTTTTGGCGGCCATGGGGGCGTATTCGCGGCTGGCCGCGGCCCCGGCTGAGAAAATGGCCAAGTCCAGGTCTTTGAAAGAGTCGGGGGTGACTTCCTCAACGGTTATTTCGCCGCCCGCGAATTCCAGCTTCGTTCCGGCCGAGCGGGCGGAAGCCAGGGCTTTGACCTGGGAATAGGGGAAGCCCCGGTCTTCGAGGCAGTTCAAGACTTCGCGGCCCACAGCGCCGGAAGCGCCCAGCACGCCGACTTTGTATTCTCTGGACATGGTTCTCCATCACAGTAGTGGTAAAATATTGGAACGATGCAGCCTAAAGCGTCATGTTGCTTGGCACTAATATACTATACCCGGCCCAGTTCCCGCAAGGAGGAATGTGTGGCTTCGCGGCGAAGCGCACCTCAAAAATCACTGGCGGACGTAGGAGAACATATACGCTCCCAGGAGGAGGAACAACAGGTTCGGCAGCCAGGCGGCGGCGAAGGGGGGGAGGAGACCGGCGTAGCCTAGGGAGCGGGCCAGTTCCATGACTATTAAATAGATAAAGGAGAGGACAAGCCCTATGGCCAGGCCCAGGGCTACGCTGCCGCCTTTTTCTTTCCAGAAGCCGATGGGGAGCCCCACGGCCACCATAATGAAGGACAGGAGGGCGAAGGAAAATTTGAATTGCAGATCGACCCGCTGCTTCACCGGGTTGAAGCCCTCGGCCCGCAGACGGTCGATGCTGCGCCAGAGCTGAGCCACGCTCAGTTCGTCGCTGTTCTGCTCCACCCGCCCAAAGCCGGGAGGGGGGGCGGGCCAATCGTCCAGGGTCAGGGTCGGGTGGCTGTAGCGTTTGAAGCTGCGGCCCCCGCCTCCGGCGGCGGGGTGGTCGTAAACTTTTTCTTCCGCTTCGTGCAGCACCAGGCGGCCTTCAATGAAGCGGCCGCTTGTGGCCTCCAGCCGCCGGGCCAGGTACATTTCGTCGTCAGTGAAAATGAGGGTCACGCCCTGCACGGTACCGGCGGCTTCGTCATAGGATTTAAAGTGCTGGATGAGCCGCACGTTCTTGAGCCACACGTCCTGAACCACGGCGGAAGTGGTCTGTTGCTCTTTGACTAAACCCTGCCAGATGGCGTTGGCCACAGCCGTGGTGCGCGGCGAAACCACGTCGGAGAGCGTGAAGACCAGCGCGCAAACGCCCAGCGAGGCGGCCACAATGGGGGCGCTGAGGCGGAACAGGCTGACCCCCCCGGCCTTGAAGGCCACGATTTCCGAGGCCCGGGCCATGATGGCCAGGGTTATCAGCACCCCCACCAGGGTGGCCACCGGCACCATCAGCACCACCACTTTGGGCAGCTGGGCCAGGAAAAACAGGACGATGTGCTTGAGCCCCACGCCTTTGCCCATGAAGTCGCCGATTTTTTCCAGAAAATCTATGGCCGTGTACAGCACCAGAAAGCCCATGAGGGCCATGCCCCAGGTCTTTAAAAAGCTGAAGGCCAGGTAGCGGCTGATGATGGTCATGACGTTTTAACCCGTGAACTGGAACGCGGCTTGCCGGTGCCGGTCAGAAGGCGGCGCAGGAGCTCCATGGGGTCAACCGGCACCCCCCGGTTGATGCGCCGGAAGAGGTAGAGCCCCACGATGGTCAAAAGGCCGTTGGAAGTCCAGACCCCGAGCCAGGGGGGGATGCGGTCAACCTCGGCCAGAGACCAGCCCAGAGTGAAGAAAATGTAATAGGTGATGAAAACCCCCAGCCCCATTATCAACGCGAAGTTGCGGCCCCGCACCCGGAAGCTGGCCCCCAGGGGCAGGCCGATGAGGGCCATGATGAAGGTGGTGAAGGGCAGGGCCCAGCGGCGGTGCCATTCCAGGTGGTAGGTCAGGTAGACGGAGCGTTTGTCGCTGGCCAGGGCCACGGGGATGAGTTCGCCCGTGGGCAAGTCCTGGCGGCCCCGGAAGACGCCGCCCTCTTTTTCGTTTTCCAGTTCGGCGCCGGGTGAAATTTTCAGCTCATAGACGTCGAAAAAAATGCTGTCCGTGGAGCGGCGGCCGCTGTAGACCCGGTCGATAACCCCGTCTTCCAGGTGGAAGAGGAGCACCCCGGCCTCGCGGTCAAGCCCCAGGCGGCCCCGCTGGGCCACGATGACCGAGGCTTCGCTTTCGCTGCGGCCATCGTAGACGAAGACTTTGCTCATCATGTCCGAGCCGGGCGGAAGCTGGCTGACGTAGAGCACCAGGCCGGGGAATTCGCTCCGGCCGCGCACGAAGGTCTGCTCTTCAATGGCCAGGTCGGCGCGGGCTTTGGCCAGGTCGAGGCTCTCGGCCTTGAACCGCCAGTTGGCTTCCGGGGTGAGCCAGAGCGTCAGGCAGGAAGTCAAGAGGGTCGCCAGCAGCCCGAAAACCAGCACCGGCGGCGACATCTGGTACAGCGACACCCCCGAGGCCCGCAGCACTGTCAGTTCAGAGTCGGCGGAGAGCCGCAGGAAGGCGGTGAGCACGGCCAGAAGGGTGGCCATCGGCAGCGTCAGGGACAAAATTTTCGGCAGCGCCAGCGCCAGAATCCCGGCCATCACCCCCAGCCCAACCCCCTTGGAAATCACCAGGTTGGCCATGGTCATAATCCTGGCCATCAGCATGATGGAGGAAAAGACCAAAATATTCACCAGGAAGCCCGGTAAAATTTCGCTGAGAATATAGCGGTTGAGCAGGGAGGCGCGCATAGTTTACCGCCGCGCGCCTCGGGCGGGCGCTTTCTGGCCGCGCTGGAACTGGTTCACGGCCTTGTTGTGCTCGGCCAGGGTGCGGGAAAACTGGTGGGTGCCGTCGTTTTTCGAGACGAAATACAGGTAGGGCACCACCTCCGGGCGGATGACGGCCTGGATGGCGGCCTCGCCTGGGTTGGCGATGGGGCCCGGCGGCAGGCCCGGAATGTGATAGGTATTATACGGGTGCGGGTTTTCAATATCTTTGCGGGTGATATTGCCGCTATAATTGTCCGGCAGGAGGCCGTAGACGATGGTGGGGTCGGTTTGCAGCTTCATGCCCTGCTCCAGGCGGTTCCAGAACACCCCGGCGATGACGGGGCGCTCTTTGGGCGCGCCGGTTTCCTTTTCCACAATCGAGGCCAGGGTGACCACTGTTTGGCGCGACCAGCCCTTGGACTTGGCCTCCTCGGCGTATTTGGCCCAGACCTTGAAGAAGGTGTCGGTCATGGTTTTGACCACGGTGGTGAGCGGCGTGCCCTTGGGGAAGCTGTAGGTCTCGGGGAAGAGGTAGCCCTCCAGGGTGTCGGCTTTGAGGCCGAGGCTCTCAATAAAACCCTTGTCGCGGCACAGGGCCAGGAAATCCGGGCCGCGGCCCAGCCCGGCGGCCTCGATGAGCCCGGCGATTTCATACATGTTGCGGCCTTCCGGCACGGTGAAGGGGTAGACTTTATAGTTGCCTTTGGCGATGAGGTCAATGGTGTCCCACACGGGCTTGGAGGGGTCGAGGGCCATTTCCCCGGCCTTGAGCACCACGGGCTTGTTCTTTTTCAGGCGGTTTTTGACCCGGATAGTCCAGACAAAGGCCTTGGCCGAGCGGATGACCCCGGCCTCTTCCAGCGCTTCGCCGATGCGGGCCGGGCCCGCCCCCTCGGGGATGGTCACCACCACTTCCCGGCTTTCCGTCTCCGGGGCCAGGAAAAGGTTGCTGTATTTGAGCGCGCCGAGGAAGCCCGCCACCAGGGCCAGGACGGCGACGACCCCCACCAGCCCGATGAGGCGGCCGATGAGGCTGGGGCCGGTGCGGATTTTTTTGACGCGGACTTTCTTGGTTTTGGCCACGGATTCGCGGAGGGTATCCTCTTCAGACGCGGGCGCGGCCTCGGGGCGGTTGTCAGGGTTATTCAGCATTTTTCTTCCCATGAGCCAGATAGTTGAGATAGCCGTCCAGGATGATGGCGGCGGCGGTTTTGTCCACCACCTGGCGGCGGTCGGCCCGGCGCACGCCGCCTTCAATGAGCACCCGTTCGGCGGAGACGGTGGTCAGCCACTCGTCCCAGGTGTCGCATTCCAGGCCCAGTTTGGCCTTTATTTCACTGGCCAGGGCCAGCACCCGCTGGGCTTCCGGGCCCTTTTCGCCGGTGGTGCGGCGGGGCAACCCCAGCAAAATGAGGGGATTTTCATATTCCACGGCCAGCTTTTCCAGGGCTTTCATAAACTCGCCGTGGGGTTTCCGGGCCAGCACCGTCAGCGGCTGGGCCGAATAGCCCAGCGGGTCGGACACCGCCACCCCCACTCTTTTTTCCCCCACGTCCAGGGCCAGTATACGTTTCAAAATATTCTCTCTGCCATGCAATTTTAAGCCGCTAAAGCGGTTCGCCTTGATTGACGAAACCCTTCGAGGCGAACATAGGACAAATTCTAATTTTATCATTACCGCTATAGAAAAGCAAACCAGGTTTTCACTTTTGACGCCTGCATTACTTTTTGATGCACACGCCCGCCCCTGCGTCCGGTGGACTTTTGACGCCCCCCCGCCTTCCGTCACCCCGGCGAAGGCCGGGGCCCATGCCTTTCTCTTGGTGAGTATAGCCTCCCGCCCTACATCCCCCCACCGCCGTCGTATCTACACAAAAAACGCGGTCGGCGCGGGATGTTCACATCACCCCGCGCCAACCGCATCTCATTGCCATATAAGGCTTATCTATACTAAGCGTAAAAATTCAAATTCGACCGCCGGTCGTTGAGGTATTCCACCTCGCCGCGTTCGCTGTCGTCATCGTCAGTGTCATAGATGGCGACCTGCTTGGCTTTTTCCGGGCCGCCTTTGTTGATTTTTTCCGAACGACTCACCAGGGGACGCGGCTTGGTTTCGTCCCGCTCAACGCGGTTCTGGCGGTTCAGCCAGGCATAGACTTCAGGGTGAATCAGCATAGCGGCCCCCTTTCCGGCAACATATCCTTACTATATGTATCGGTCGCGGCGGCCCCCGGCATTAAGGCTTTTTAGCTTTGCCTAATGTTTTTTCTCAGCCAAAGCTCAGGGGCCGCGCTAACTCTCGTCGGCCACCACTTTCAGGAGCTTTTCCGCCACATAGGCCGCCGCCTCGTCGGTCAAATCCGGGTAAAGGGGCAGGCAAATCTGGCGGCGGGCCACCATTTCCGTCACCGGCAGGGGCTCGACAGGCGCGGCCAGGTATTGCGGATAGTTCGTCCATATCGGCTGCCAATGCCCGGCCTCGGCGTAGACCTCACCAGCCAGGCTGATCTGGAATTCCTCTTTCAGCCGCTGCTTCACCCGCTCCCGCGCCACGCCTTCCGGCAGCAGGGCCATGTATTTGTAGTACGCCGGTTTGTGGCCCGCCCAGGGCGTGACCGGCTTCACCGCCGCGCCTTCCAGCAGTTGGTCGTAGACCTGGGCGGCCCGGCGGCGGCGTTCCAGAATCCAGTCCGCTTTTTTCATCATGGCCAGGCCCAAGAGGGCGTGAATCTCCGACGGCCGGAAGTTCAGGCCCAGCCGCTGGTGGCTGTTGGAACCCGGACGGCTATGTCCGTGCTGGCGGACGGCGTCCATGGCCGCCCGCAATTCCTCATCGGCAGTGGTGACCATGCCGCCCTCGGCCGTGGTCAGCACTTTCGTGGGGTAAAAGGAAAACGCCGCCGCTGCGCCCAGGCTGCCCGCCCGGCCCTCCGGCACTTCCGCGCCATGGGCGTGGGCCGCGTCCTCAATGAAAACCGCGCGGTTATTTTCGGCAATGGCCTTGATGCGCGGCCACTCCGGGGAAATGAAGCCGCCCACGTGGGTCAGGATGACCGCCTTAGTATCAGCGCGGATTTTGCGGGCCAAATCGATGGGGCACATCTGAAAATACTCTTCGTCGCAGTCCACCAAAATTATCCGCGCCCCGGCGGCCACCGGGGCCAGGGCCGTGGCCAGGAAGGTGTTGGCGGGCACGGCCACCGAGGCTCCCTCCAAACTCAGCACGCGGGCGATCATTTCCAGCGCCGCCGTGCCGTTGCCGCAGCCCAGGGCGTAGGGCACCCCGCAAAAAGCGGCGAACTCGCGCTCAAAAGCCAGGTTGTGCTCGCCCATGGCCAGGCGGCCCTTCAAAAGCATCTGCCGCAGTTCGCCGCAAATAAAATCCGCGTCCGCCTCGTCAAACGGTATTTTCAGTATGGGGATTTCCATGGGTGCGCGTCCTCCGCCGTCAAAAGATGGAGACAGTGTACCACATCACGCCGCTCCGTGGAATCGCCGCTTTTTTTGAGGTGCGCTTCGCGGCGAAGATTCTGGAATTAGTATGGGGCTCTGCCCCAAGCCCCGCCAGAGAGGGCTTTACGCGAAGCCCT
>JAITVE010000133.1 GCA_031285975.1 Candidatus Adiutrix sp.
CCCACCGCGCCCAGGGCTTTTATTTTCATATTTTTCCTCATTCTCGTCTAACATGGAGTATATAGTGTGGTGCAGCTGGTTGCACCAAGTTCAACTAAATCTCATCCTCGCCCGGAAAATCCTCTGGCCTGAATTCGCTTGCGGCTTTGAATTTGGCTACGCCAAAAAAATCCATCCCTTCAAACAATAGATGCCTTCGTTCAACGCTGGGACCAAGAGATGTATATAGTTTGGCATCGCTGACTACTGCTTCACCTGACAAATATAGTGATTCTTGTGTAATCCCTATTCCGCGCAACCAATCGAAAAGTTGCTCCTTTAACTTTTCATTAATTAGGTATTTTTTCAAACATCTGTCATATTTAGAAACAAGTTGGCCGTGGTCATTGCATTCATTAAAGATATCATAATCATCCAACTTCTGTTCCCATTCCTCAATAAATCCTTCTAAGTTGCAGTAATTCATGTAGCGAAATGGGTATTGACATTCTTTTCTGGATGTGTTGAAAAAGCCATCATATATGAAACATCCTTTTTGTGCCAGCATTCGCTTGTTGGACATTGAGGGGAATTCTAAAAAACCGATATAGTCAACCGGAATAAGCTCTTTTGAAATGAGATCACTTGGTTTCATAAATATGTGTTTAGCTTCTTCGCGGTTTCTGGAATATTTTTTTTTCATATAGATAGCCCAAATGTCACGAAGTATATGCCAATTGATTCTATTAACGACAGTGTAACTATTTTCTTTGTCTTGTATGTTTGTTTTTTTTGAGGTTGAAGACAAGGCAAAATACAAGGCAATATATGGAGAATAAGTAAAATCAATTAGGGGTGACGGGAGCCCATCGTGTCTAGCAATTTCAAGCAATTCACGCGGAGTATATTTGGTTAAATTTAAGTCTTTTCCAATTCGCAAACATCCAGAGATATAGTGTAGTAATAGGCCCTTAAGCACATTTTCATAATATAAGCTGTTGTTTTCTTCCAAGAATCTGACTAGGGTGCTTTTTATGGGGTTGTTGGGGGCAGATTGCCCACGAAAAATGCAATGAGCCTGTGAGGCTAAGTGGGTTATTGCTTTAACGCAGTCATCAAAATTGTCAATTGTAACTGTAGGAGAGGTCATTTTAAGTGGTGAGTCTATCATTATATTACTCCTGCTAATCTTGAATAACGCAGATTTGCTTTATTCAAGATCACATCTTTTGTAATGTGATCTTGAATAATTTAAAAGTATTAAGCTGATAATTCAGCCGATATGCTCCGGCACGTCGAACTCCGGGGTTTCCGGGGCCAGGACTTTTAGTTCCGTGCGCGCACCGGTGAAGCGGGTTAAAAGCTCGGCGGCGCGGCGGCCGATGGTCATCATGTCGTCGAGGGTGAAGGCGGGCAACATGCCATCGATGTTGATGGCCGTGCGGCTGGTGGCCTCGGTGAGCTTGCTGACGTCGCCGTTTTTCCAGCACCAGCAGCGGCAAAAGACTTCCTTGTTGGCCGTGTCCATATATATGACTTCACCGGCTTTGGGGTGTTCGCGCACTTCCGGCTGGCCCAGGGGGCTGTAATTTTCGCTGCCGTCGGCAATGGTGAGGCTCAGGTCGCCCTCTACCAGGCCCAGGTCGTCGCCGCCGCAGGACAGCAGGTTCTCTAAACTCAGGCAGTTGAAGATGCACACCAGGTGGTTGATGTAGGGCAGTTCCTTGCCGCCGCGCACCCGCTTAATCATGTTGATGACCGAGGGCGGCGTTTTTTTGGGGTTGATGCCCAGGGCTTTAAAGGCTTCCACCCAGATGGTCAGCCGGGGCAGGTCGGGAAAGGCGGCCAGGGTTTCGCTGCGCACGGATTCTTCGGCCCGGCGCAACAGGGCGGTCAGTTCCGGGTTTTCGCCGCGGTTGTCAATGTTCTCGGCCAGGACGACCACCCGGCGAAAGTTGGGGAACTGCTGGAAAATCTCGGGGGCAACACGGTATTTCATGGCATCCTCGTCTGTAAAATAGTTAAGAAAATTATCAACATAACTTCTAGTGTCCGGCCGGGCGGCCGACCACTAGGGCCCTTGTGGTCATGCGTCAGCTTCGGGGGATTGTAGCAGGTTTGCGCCGCGCTGTCCAAAATTTTTCTGCGCTGCCGGGGCCTTATTGTTGGCGGGGGAGCGGGGACGGGCGGTTTTTCGGCGGTGCGCGTCCAACAAAAATTGCGCATGTCTGGGGCCCCAGATGTAGCGGCCATTTCTTATGAATCATCAAAAAGCTACAATATAGAACAGTGGGATATAATTTAATGTAATTATAGTCCATTGAAATATTCTTTTTCTCTTGACAGGGGGAGGTAAGAGGGGTATTGTGTTGACAAGTGGGGAGCAGTGGAGGAAAATCCCATAAAAAGGAACTCTGGTGGCGACCCAAACCACGAAACCGCGCAACCTGGATTTTTGAACACAACCCAAAGGGTATGGCAAGGCAATGAGCAGCCGCTTCAGCTTCATGAGCAAATATCCCCACAGCGTTGACGAGAAGGGCCGCATGGCCCTCCCGAAAGACCTGCGGGAAGAGCTCGAGAAGTCCGAACGGCCCGATATGCTGGTGGCCCTGCCCGGCGAAGGGGGCGCCACAGTGGTCTTGTATCCGTATGAACGCTGGAAGGAGCTGGAAGCGGACATCAGGGCCATACAGGATTCCGGGCAGCGCGAACTGGCCATTGAAACCTATCTCGGCAACGCCGAGCGGCTGACTTTGGACAAGGCCGGTCGCTTGCTCCTGCCGCCGCGCTTTCGGGACATGGCGAAGTTGGAGCGGGACGTCACGGTGATCGGCAAGCTCTACAAAATGGAAGTGCGCCGCCGTCAGCCGGGCGACTTCGACAGCGTGACCAAGCCGGAACTGAACCCGGCGATCATAAGCGGACTTTCCCTGTAATGGGGGCACGACGCAAACCGAGGCTCGGGGGGGCCGAGGTTGTGGAAAAGCTGGTTCCTCTGGAATTCAGCGAGGAGATCGGTCGGGGGGCCGAATCTCCTGATTGGTCAAGGGCCTTTGGGCACTTGACGGTAATGGGTCGGGAGGCGGTGGCCGCGCTGGGAATCAAACCCGGCGGCGTCTATGTCGATGGCACCCTGGGAGGGGGCGGGCACAGCCGATTGATCCTTTCGAACTTGGGGGAAGCAGGGCGACTCATCGCCCTGGATCAGGATCCGGAAGCCCGCTTCTGGGCCCTGGAGGGCTGGGGACGCGGCGAAGGCCGGTTAACGGTGGCCGCCGCCAACTTCGAGAATCTCGGCGAAACTCTGGACGGCTTGGGAATTGGAGGGGTTGACGGCGTGCTGCTGGATTTGGGTTTGAGCAGCCGTCAACTCACCGGGCCGGGCCGGGGCTTCTCCTGGACGATCGACGAAGCCCTGGACATGCGCCTCGATCCCGATGGCGACTTGACCGCTTACGAAGTGGTCAACGAGTACCCGGAAAAAGAACTGGCGGACGTTATCTGGCGGTACGGCGAGGAGAGGGCTTCGCGGCGCATCGCCAGATTCCTGGCCCGCGCCCGGAGCGCCGCTCCGGTGGCCACTACCGGCCAGCTGGCCGCCCTGGTGGCCAAGGCCCTCTACCGGCCGGGGCCGCCGCCGCGCATCCACCCGGCCACCCGCACCTTCATGGCCCTGCGCATTGAAGTGAACCGCGAACTGGCGGTGTTGGAAAACTTTTTGCGCTCCGCGCCGAAACTTTTGAACCCGGGCGGGCGGCTGGTCATCATCAGTTTTCATTCCCTGGAAGACCGCCTGGCAAAGGAAGCCTTTAGGGAAAAGGACGGCGAAGGGCGGCCCGTTTGGAACCCGCTCTACAAAAAGCCCTTGCAGCCGGGCGATGAGGAATGCGGGGTCAATCCCCGCGCCCGTTCGGCGAAATTACGCGCCGCCGAGATTTATACGGGTACTGAGGCGCATGAAACCAGTCGGCTAAAAAGTGAAGGCCGAAGTTTCGGCGAGTAGGGCGCTGCCCTTACTACTATATATAGAGAGCGTCCCGCAAAATCATCACTGGCGCGGAGGCTGAATATGTCCATTTCCCGCGTCAAAGTGGGCTTGCCCCTGGGCGAAGCGAGACCGGCGAACCGTGGCGGCTTCAAATGGAGCGGGCCCACCCGCTCCCCGAAAAAAACGGCCGTCTCCCGGCTGCATCTGACCCGGCGGCTCCGGCCCGTTGTTTCGTCCGGGGAGCCCAGCTTCGCCGAGGCTTCCATCCCGCAGGAACCGAACATCGCCGACAGCCCGTTGCCTTTCGTCACGGCCCGCCAGTTCTGCGTGTTGATTTTAGTGACCCTCACCGCCGTGCTGCTGGTGTGGGGCATGATCCGCTCCAACCACCGGGCCGTGGGCTACAGCTATGAAATTTCCCGGCTGACCAAGCAAAAAACGGAACTCTTGGAAGTCAACCGCCGCCTCAACGCGGAACTGGCCAGCCTCAGCACCCTGGGCCAACTGGAAATCGTGGCCCGCGACACCCTGGGTTTAGTCACGCCCCAGCAGGGGCAAATCGTGGTCATCGACCAGTAATTTTTAAAGAAGGCATTAGGTAATCGGGCCATGAACTCCAAGCAAATGAAAACCAGGTTGAAATGGGTCTGCGCCATCTTCGCTATGGTTTTCGCGGCTGTGCTGTACAAGTCGTTCAGCCTGACCGTCTTGGAACGCCACTACCTGAAAGGCAAAGCCGACGCGGAAATCACCGGCCACCTGGAACTGGGGGCCGTGCGCGGCGAAATCTTTGACGCCAACGGCGAGCGCCTGGCCGCCTCCCTGGCCGTCAACTCCCTGTATGCCGACGCTTCCCTCATCCCCGCCGAGGGCGAGGTCAACCGGGAAACCGTGGCCCTGGCCCTCAGCGAAACCCTGGGGCTGGAGCGGGAATGGGTCAAGGGCAAGCTCGACAGCGGCAAGAAATTCATCTACCTCAAGCGGCCCCTTTCCTCTGAAGAATACGAGGCCGTGCGGGCCTTGAAACTGCCCGGTATCGGCTTTAAAAAAGAATACCGCCGGGCCTACCCCAACGGCAGTCTGGCTTCCAACTTTCTCGGTTTTGTGGGCATCGACGGCCAGGGCCTGGAGGGCCTGGAACTGTCGCTGGACAAATTCCTCAAGGCCGGTCAGGAAAAATTGAAGGTTAAGCAGGATCGCCTGGGCCGCTTCCTGGTGGACAAAATCGACGGCGAGTTGGAGCAGAACCGGGGCGCCTCTGCGGTGCTCACCATCGACCGCCGCATTCAATACATCACGGAAAAAGCCCTGGCCAAAGCGGTCACCAACTACCACGCCAAAAGCGGCATGGCCCTGGTGATGAACCCCCGCACGGGGGCCGTGATTTCGGCGGCGGTCTGGCCGACCTACGACCCGAATAATTACAAGAGCGCGGACAACGACTCCCGGCGCAACCGCATTCTCACCGACCCTTTTGAGCCGGGTTCCACCTTCAAAATTTTCGTGGTGGCCGCCGCCCTGGAAGAGGGTTTGGTGACCCCGGAAACCACGGTTTTCGCGGAAAACGGCGCCTTCCGCGTGGCCAACCACACCGTGCGCGACACCCACAATTACGGCGACCTGACCATCAGCCAGGTCATCAAATATTCGTCCAACATCGGCTCGCTGAAAATCGGGGCCATATTGCAGAAAGATTTGCTGTACAACTATTTGACGCGCTTTTCCTTTGGCGAGAAAACCGGCCTGGCCCACCTGTCCGGCGAAGCGCCGGGCGTGCTGCGCCACCCCGGCAAATGGCATCCCATCGACGAAGCCAACATCGCGTTCGGTCAGGGCCTGTCGGTGACGGCCCTGCAAATGGTTATGGCCATGAGTTCCCTGGCCAACGACGGCCTTCTGATGCGGCCCTACATTGTAGACCGCGTTTTGGACAGCGAAGGCCGGATTATTGAAAAACATGAGCCGCAGATTTTGCGCCAGGTGGTTTCGCCCCTCACCGCCCGCCAGGTGGCGGCTATGCTCCGCATGGCGGTGCAGAAGGGCGGCACGGCCACCCGCGCCGAAGTGGCGGGCTACCCCGTGGCCGGCAAAACCGGCACCGCGCAGAAAGTTACCCGCGGTGGCCGCGGTTATGCCGAGGGCAAATACGTGGCCTCCTTTATTGGCTTCGCGCCCTACCACGACCCCCAGCTTGCGGTGATGGTGGTGCTGGACGAACCGAGCAACGGCTATTACGGCGGCACGGTGGCCACCCCGGCTTTCAAAGAGATCATGGAAAACGCCTTGCCCCTGCTGGATATCCCGCCGACTAGCGACAAAGGCGACCCGGTGTGGCCCATTCTTGAGCGGAATTCCGGCGGCGCGCCGGGGGTGGTGGACGGCGGCCAGCCCACCAATTTCATCCGCGTGCGCCTGAAAAAAAATGACCGCCGGGCCCGCGAACCGATTACCTTCGGCGAGAAAAAACCGGATCAGTCGCTCAATTTAGCCGACGCGGTTTTCGTTGATATGCCCGCCCTGGACATCGCGCCGGGCGTTATGCCCGACCTTCAGGGCCTGACCATGCGGCAGGTGCTGGACGTGATGGGCGATTACGAACTGGAGCTTGAATTTTCCGGCAGCGGCCGGGTCATCGGCCAGAGCCCGCCGCCGGGCACGGCGGTGATGGCCGGGCAGAGCGGATCGATTTTTTTCGACAAGTGACGAGGCCTTCAAGCGCGGCTGTTTGTACCGCGTTTGAAAAGTGTTGATAATCAAGGGGTTCCTTATGGTCAGCCTGAGCCGATTGGCCGCGCGGATGAACTTGCGGAGAGCGGGGGACGGTGATCCTGAAATTTCAGGCATCACCGAGGACTCGCGCGCGGTGCAGCCCGGCTGGCTTTTTGTGGCTGTCCCCGGTCTGAAATACGATGGCCGCGATTTCATCGACGAGGCCGTGAAGCGCGGCGCGGCGGCGGTGATGCTGCCCAGCCCCGACCTGGATTTGCCCGTGCCCCGCCTTTTGGTGGATTCCCGCGAACTGCGTCCGGCCATGGCCGGAACGGCGGCGGTGGTTCATGGGCGGCCTTCGGATCGCCTCATCCTGGTGGGCCTCACCGGCACCAACGGCAAAACCACCACCGCCTATCTGCTGGAAGCGGTTTTGCAGAAAGCGGGCCTGGCCCCCGGAGTCATGGGCACCGTCAACTTCCGCTGGCCCGGCGTGGAACGGCCCGCGCCCAACACTACACCCGAAGGCCCGGTGCTGTCCGGCTGTTTGGCGGAAATGATTGACAGCGGGGCGAAAGCGGCGGTGCTGGAAGTTTCTTCCCATGCCCTGGCCCTGGGCCGGGTGGCCGGGCTGGGCTTCGAAAGCGCACTGTTCACCAACCTCAGCCGCGACCACATGGATTTCCATGCGGACATGGAAGAGTACTTCCAGGCCAAAAAACTGCTCTTCACCAAGCACTTGAAGCCGGGGCAGAAGAGGGCGGTGGTCAACATCGACGACGAGTATGGCCGCCGCCTGGCCGCCGAGTTGGATAGCCCGGTGACCTTTGGTTTCAGCCCCGAGGCGGAAGTGCGCGGCCTGGGCCTGCGCCTGAGCCGCGACGGCTTGAGCCTTACTATCACCGCCCCGGGGGTGACCTGGGAGCAAACGTCTCCCCTGATTGCGGAGATCAATGGCTACAATATTTTAGCCGCCGCCGCTATGGCCCTGGCCCTGCGCCTGGAGCCTGCGACCATCCGTGAAGCTTTGGCCTCGGCCATTGGCGCACCGGGTCGCCTGGAGCGGGTCGGCGGCAACAACGATTTTCTGGCGCTGGTGGATTACGCCCACACGCCCGACGCGCTGGCCAAAGCCCTGAAAGCCTGCCGCGATTTGGAGCCGCGCCGCCTGTTAACCGTCTTCGGCTGCGGAGGCGACCGCGACAAGGGCAAACGCCCGCTCATGGGCAAAATCGCGGGGGAGATGGCCGACCTAAGCATCATCACCTCCGACAACCCGCGCACCGAAGAGCCATGGTCGATTTTGCTTGAAGTGGAAGCGGGCCTCGGCGAACTGGCCCTCTCCAAATATGAGGACGGCGAACTGGCCTCCGACGACTGGCGGCGGGGCTGCCTGCTGATGGTTGACCGGCGGGCCGCCATCCGCGAAGCCGTGCGGCTGATGGAGCCCGGCGACATTCTGCTCATTGCCGGTAAAGGCCACGAAGATTACCAGATCATCGGCCGTGAAAAACGCCATTTGGACGACCGCGAAGAAGCCTTGGCAAGCTTGGAAAGCATGGGCCGCGCCTGATGAAAGACTTGCGCTTGACGCTGGCCTGGGCCCTGGAAAACTGCGGAGCCACCAATGTTGGTAACGGCCTGGAGGCCTTGAAGCGCAAGCACATAACCGGCGTCTCCACCGACAGCCGGACGGTCGCCAAAGGCGAAGTTTTCGTCGCCTTGGCTGGCGCAAATTTCGATGGCCATGACCATGCCGAAGAAGCCCTGAAAAAAGGCGCGCTGGCGGTCATTGCGCACAAACCTTTGACGGGTAACGCTTCGGCACTGGCAGTTACCGTGCCGGACACGCTGGTCGCGCTCGGCGACCTGGCCCGCGCCCTGCGACGCACACAAAATTTGAAGGTGTTGGGCCTGACCGGCTCCAACGGCAAAACCACCACCAAAGAAATGTTGAGCGCCATCCTGTCCTTGAAAGACAACGCGCTCCTGGCCACCAAAGGCAATTTCAACAACCTGGTGGGCCTGCCCCTGACCTTGTTCAGAGCGGCTAAAAACACCCGCACGGCAGTGCTGGAAATGGGCATGAACCACTTTGGCGAAATTGCCCGCCTCACCGAAATTGCCGAGCCGGATGTGGGCCTGATAACCTCCGTCGGCCCGGCGCACCTGGAATTTTTCGGCACGGTCAGCCAGGTGGCCAAGGCCAAAGGCGAGTTGTACCAAGGCCTCATGCCGTCAGCTGTGGCCGTGGTCAACAGCGACGAGCCGCTTCTGATGCGCGAAGCCAAACGCTTCGGCGGCAACAAATTGCTCTTCGGCGAAGGCCCGGCAGCCCAAGTCCGGGCCGGGCGGGCCAAGTCCCAGGGGCTGGGCCAGAGTTTCACCATCTATGGGCCGGGCGCGGAGAAGGGCCGTCGAGTTTCCTTGAAATTGCTCGGCCCGCACAACCTCCGCAACGCCCTGGCCGCCGCCGCCGCCGCCCTGGCTGTGGGCGCGGATTGGGATGAGATTGAAGCTGGGATCGCTGCGGCGGACAATTTTCCGGGACGCCTGTTTCCCTTGAAAACCAAGGGCGGTCTCCTGGTGCTGGACGACAGCTATAACGCCAACCCCGCCTCCATGGCGGCCGGGCTCAAAGTTTTGGCCGGGCTCAAAAGCAAGGTCAAGGGCGCGATTCTGGGCGACATGCTGGAACTGGGCCGCGCTGAAAACCCCGCCCACCGCGAAATTGGCCGTCTGGCCGCCGAGTTGAATTTGGATTTTCTGGCCGTGGTCGGGCCCCGTTCGCGCCACACCGTGGCCGCCGCCCGCCGGGCCGGGCTGGCCAAAGATATGACGGCAGAATTTGAAACGCCGCGCGAAGCCGCCGAGTGGGCGGCGGCAAAGGCGAAACGCGGCACGGCATTGTTGGTGAAGGGTTCGCGCTCCATGAAACTTGAAGGCGCGGTTGAATTTTTGAAGAATGTGTGAAAGTACTCGTAAAAAATGCTGTATCATTTATTTTCATATTTGACCGAAGAAGTAACCTTCTTCAACGTCTTCAAATACCTGAGCTTCAGAAGCATTCTGGCGGCTTTCACCTCCATGAGCATTTGGTTCGCCTTCGGCCCGAAATTTATCCGGCTGATTAAGGATTTTCAGATACAGCAATACATCCGCGAGGAAGGCCCGGAATCGCACAAGAAAAAATCTGGCACGCCCACCATGGGTGGGGTGCTGATTCTCGCGGCGGCTTTTATTTCAACGTTTTTGTGGTGTGACCTCCGGCAGCCCGCCGTCTGGCTCACCGTTTTCTGCGGCGGCCTGTACGCGGCCATCGGCTTCCACGATGATTTTTTGAAAATCAAGCGGAAGCACAACCAGGGCCTTTCAGCCCGCCAGAAACTTCTGGCGCAGTTCGCCATCGCCCTGGCCGTGGGGTGGTATCTCTATCAGTCGGAATGGTTTGACACGGTGCTGTATGTGCCGGTCATCAAGGAATTGAATTTTGACCTGGGGCTTCTCTACATTCCGTTCGCGGCCCTGGTCATTGTCGGGGCCTCCAACGCGGTGAATCTCACCGACGGCTTAGACGGGCTGGCGGCCGGGCCGATGGTCATCGCGGCGTTGAGTTACATGGTGTTCATCTATTGCGCGGGCAATGCCAAATTCGCGCAGTATCTTCAGATAACCTTTGTCCCGGAAGCGGCGGAAGTGACCGTTCTCCTGGCCGGGGTGGTGGGCGCGGTCATGGGATTCTTGTGGTACAACACCTATCCCGCGCAGATTTTCATGGGCGATGTGGGCTCGCTTTCATTGGGAGCAATATTGGGAGCCGTGGCCCTGGTCGCCAAGCAGGAACTGGTTCTAGTGGTGGTGGGCGGTTTGTTTGTGATGGAGGCCCTGTCGGTCATCATCCAGGTGGGGTATTTCAAACTGACCGGAGGCCGTCGGGTTTTCAGGATGGCCCCGCTTCATCATCACTTTGAATTGAAAGGCTGGCCGGAGCCCAAGGTTATTGTGCGCTTCTGGATCATAGCCGTGATTTTAGCCATGATTGGATTGTCGACTTTGAAAGTCCGCTAACTTTGATGTGGCTGATTGTGGAGCACTGTATTATTTAGGGAGCGAAGCGCGAAAGTTTGCCGCCGAAACGTTAAGGCGGCAAGGGCAGCACGCCTCAAAGCGTGTGAGCCTAAGAACTTGAGAGCTTCAAGACAACAAACGAATGGTTTGAAGGAGGGAAAAACCAGTGGCGAAGAAATTTGGAAAATGTTTGGTGGTGGGCGCCGGAGTGTCCGGCCAGTGGGCCGCCGAACTGCTGTTGGACAGAGG
Organism: Candidatus Adiutrix sp.; assembly: GCA_031285975.1. GTDB lineage: Bacteria > Desulfobacterota > Desulfarculia > Adiutricales > Adiutricaceae > Adiutrix. The sequence continues at coordinate 10,997 of JAITVE010000133.1, forward strand.
AGCCGAGGTCACCATCTGTGACCAGAAATCCGCCGAGGAACTTGCTGTGGCTATGGAGCGCTTCAAGGGCCGCCCGGTGAAATGGGCCTTGGGAGCAAAGGCCGAAGAAGGTTTTAAGAACACCGAAATGGTGGTGTTGAGCCCCGGCATTCCCGGCAGTTTTCCGGGCCTGGCCAAGGCCGCGAAGCACGTGCCGATAACCGGCGAGATGGAACTGGCCGCGTCCATGACGGACGTGCCCATTGTGGCCATCACCGGCTCGAACGGCAAAACTACCACCACGGGCCTGGTGGGCCACATCTGCCGCAAGCAGCGCCAGTCGGTGTTCGTGGGCGGCAATATCGGCGCGCCCCTGAGCCAGTTTGTCGTTGAGGGGCAAAAAGCCCGTGCGGCCGTGCTGGAACTTTCCAGCTATCAGTTGGAGACCGTCAGCGTCTTCCACGCCGCCGGGGCCGCCATTCTCAACGCGACCCCCGATCACCTCGACCGCTACCCCGACATGGCCGAATATTTCCGGGCCAAAACCAACATCTTCATGAACCAGACCCCGGAAGACTTAGCCGTCGTCAATGAAGACGATATCCTTCTGGCGCACAAGAACACCGTGGCCCGCCGCTTCGGCTTTTCCCGCAGGAAAAAGCAGAAATTCGGCGCCTGGGTGCAGAAAAATGAAATCTGCGTGGCCGAGGACGGCCGTCAGATCGCCGGGCGCGACTGGAGCGATTTCAAGCTGGAAGGCGTTCACAACCAGGAAAACGTCATGGCCGCCGTCGGCCTGGCCCTGCGCCTGGGCATCCATCCCCAAAAAGCTCTGGACGCGGCCGTGAGCTTCGTCTCCCAAAAGCACCGCCTGGAACTCATCGGCGAATTCAACGACGTCAAATATTATGACGACTCCAAGGGCACCAACGTCGGGGCTGTGGCCATGGCTTTGGCCAGCTTCAAACCCCCGGTGGTGCTCATCGCTGGCGGGCAGGGCAAGGGGCAGGATTTCCGCCTGCTCTACAAACCCGTGCGCGACAAAGTGAAGCAGCTGGTGCTCATCGGCGAAGACCGAGACAAAATCGGCAGCGCCCTGGCCGGTGCCGCGCCCATCAGCGTGGCCGCCGACATGGCCGAGGCCGTGCGCCAGGCCCGGGCCGCCGCGCCCAAAGGCTCCATCGTGCTGCTTTCCCCGGCCTGCGCCAGCTACGACATGTTCCGCGATTACAAGCATCGCGGGGAAGTCTTTGCCCGCGAAGTCCGCCGCCAGAACAGCCGCTGACATTTATTGCAACACGCCACTGGTATCCGTCGCCGATAGAATGCTGTCGGCGGCGGGAATCCATTGACATTACTCCTCGGGATGGATCGGGACGCTGATGAGCGAAAACAAAAGCACTCCCATTGACGCGTTTCTGCTGGTTCTGGTGCTGGCCCTGGCGAGCCTGGGGCTGATGATGCTCCTGTCCGCCAGCACGTTCACCGCCGAACAGCGGTTTGGCGACCAGTATTATTTCTTTCAGCCGCAGGTTCGCCATATGATCCTCGGCTTGATTGCCATGCTGACGCTTTCCCGCATCCCCTATCAGCTTTGGAACCGGCTGGCCTATCCCGTGCTCTTCGGGGCCATGGGGCTGCTGCTGCTGGTTTTTGTGCCGGGGCTGGGCCACAGCGCCAACAGCGCCACCCGCTGGATTCGTATTCTCGGCTTCACCTTTCAGCCCTCGGAACTGGCCAAGCTGGCGGTGGTCATCTTTATGGCCTACTCCTTGAGCCGCAAAGGCGAGAAGAACGGCAGCCTGGTCTACGGCTTTGTGCCGCACATCTTTATTGTCGGCGCGGTGACGGCCCTGATTCTGGCCGGGCGCGACCTGGGCACGGCCGGGTGTGTGGCGGTCATCGCCGTGGCCATGATGTTCGTGGCCGGGAGCCGCATTTGGCACATGCTGGTGCTCGGGGCGGCCAGCCTGCCCATGCTGTATTACCTGATTATCAGTCACGAATTCCGCGTGCGGCGCATCATGGCGTTTCTCGACCCCTGGGCCGACCCGGAGCGTTCGGGCTATCACATCATCCATTCCTTTTACGCTTTTGCCACCGGCGGCCTGTGGGGCCAGGGGCCCGGCGGCAGTATGCAGAAGTTGTTCTTCATGCCCGAAGCCCACACCGACTTTATTTTTTCAGTGGTGGCCGAGGAAACCGGCTTTATCGGGGTGGCCGTCATTGCCGCGCTCTTTCTGATTCTGGTGATTCGCGGCGTGGCCATTGCCCGCTCGGCCCCGGATTTTTGCGGGGTCTACATGGCCCTGGGCTGCACCATGATTGTGGGCCTGCCCGCCTTCTTCAACATGTGCGTGGTGACGGCGCTGGTGCCCACCAAGGGGTTGCCGCTGCCCTTCTTCAGCTATGGCGGCACGAACTTGCTGGTGTGCTTTGCCGCTATGGGTTTGCTGATGAACATTTCAGGGCAGGGGAGGCGCGAACAGCCGCAGACGGCCAAAGCCTCGCGCTCGGCCCTGCGGGAAGCGGTGGGCCGCCTGAAAGCCGGGCGGCCCGCAGCCAAGGCGGCGGCCTAGTATGGCCAGCGCGATCCCCAGAATCCTTATCGCCGCCGGAGGCACCGGCGGGCACCTGTGGCCCGCCGTGTCCCTGGCCCAGGCGGTGCGGCGGAAATCGCCGGAGGCGGAATTTCTTTTTGTCGGGGCTGGCCGCCCAGTGGAGGCCAAGATTCTTGACCCCCTCGGCTTTTCCCGGAAAATTTTGGAAGTCGGCGGGCTCAAGGGCCGGAGCCTGGGCCGTCAGATAACCGCGCTGGGGCAATGCTTCCGTGCCGTGGGACAATCGCTGAAGATTGTGGACGAGTTTCGGCCCAACCTCTTTTTCGGGGCCGGGGGCTACGTCACCGTGCCGGTAGGTTTGGCCGCCAGACTTCGCGGCCTGCCAATGACGCTTCACGAGCAGAACTCGCGGCCGGGCTTGAGCAACAAGGTGCTGGGCCGTTTGGCCAAAAAAATTTTTTTGGGCTTCGAGGACGCCGCGCCCGCGTTTGCGGCCTCGAAAATCCTGTTCACCGGCAACCCGGTGCGTCCGGAAATCGCGGCCCTGCACAGCCAGCCGCGTTCTTTTGGCGGGCGGGCCACGCGAATTTTGGTCACCGGCGGCAGCCAGGGGGCCCGGGCTCTGAACCGGGCCGCAGCCCCGGCGCTGGCCGTGCTCCACAAGTCGGGAGTCGCGCTCACCGTTGTGCATCAAAGCGGGGAGGCCGACCGAAGCTGGGTTGAGGACGTGTACCGGGAGGCCGGGATGACGGCCGTCGTGGCCGAATTTTTCCAGGACATGGCCTCGCTCTACGCCGAGACCGACCTGGTTATCGGCCGGGCCGGGGCGCTCACTTTGGCCGAATTGGCCGCCGCCAAACTGCCGTCCATTTTGGTGCCCCTGCCGACCGCGGCTGACGACCACCAGACGCGCAATGCCATTGCCCTGAGCGAAGCCCACGCGGCGGTGGTGGTTCCCGAAAAAGTCTTGGCTGAGCACTTGCGGACGGTGATTGCCGGGCTCTTGATCGCGCCGCAGCAGTTGGAAAATATGTCGGCGGCGGCTGGCCGGTTGGCTCGCCTGGCGGCTGACGACGAGATGGCCGAAGCGTGCTTAAAATTAATCGTGGGGGAAAGTTGATGTACCGCAAAAAGAGACACATCCACTTCGTGGGCATCGGCGGCATTGGGATGAGCGGCATTGCCGAAGTGCTGATTAACCTGGGGCACCGGGTCAGCGGTTCGGACTTGAAGGCCAGCGACATCACCCGCCGCCTGGCCGAGTTGGGCGCGGAAGTGGTCATCGGCCACGGCGGGGTCAACGTGGGCGAAGCGGATGTGGTGGTGGTCTCCTCAGCGGTGTCGGACGACAACCCCGAAGTGGTGGCCGCGCGGCGGGCCTTCATTCCCGTCATTCCCCGCGCCGAAATGCTGGCCGAGCTGATGCGCCTGAAATCGGCGGTGGCCGTGGCCGGGAGCCACGGCAAAACCACCACCACCTCTCTCATCGGCACCATGCTGACCCGCGCCGGGCTCGACCCGACCCTGGTCATCGGCGGCAAGCTCAACCATTTGGGCGTGGGGGCCCGGCTGGGGCAGGGCGACTACATGGTGGCCGAGGCCGACGAGTCCGACGGCTCCTTTCTGCTCCTCACCCCCACGGTGGCCGTGGTCACCAACATCGACCTGGAGCACCTCAATTATTACCACGGCCTGGATCATTTGAAGGAGACCTTTCTCAGCTTCATCAACAAAATCCCCTTCTACGGCTTTTCCGTGCTCTGCCTGGATGACCCCAATGTGCAGAGCCTTTTGCCGGGCGTGAAAAAGCGTTATCTGACCTACGGCCTGTCAGCCCAGGCGGAAATCTCGGCCCGCGACATTGAGTGCGGCCCCTGGGGCTATTCCTTTGAACTCAACCGCCTGGGGCGTGACCTGGGGCGCATTCTGGTGAACATCCCCGGCCGCCACAACGTTTTGAACGCCCTGGCGGCGGCGGCGGTGGGCCTGGAAATGGGCCTGGAACCGCAGATGGTCATCGACGGCCTGGCCGACATGAAGGGCGTGGCCCGCCGTTTCGAGAAAAAAGGCGAGGCCGGGGGCGTTATCGTCATTGACGATTACGGCCACCACCCCACGGAAATCAAGGCCACCCTTTCGGCCCTCAGCGACTGCTTTCCGGCCAACCGCCGGGTGGTGGTGTTTCAGCCCCACCGCTACAGCCGCACCGAAAGCCTGTTCGATGAGTTCATCACCGCCTTCAACCAGGCCGACCGGCTTATCATCACCGGCATCTATGCCGCCGGGGAGAAACCCGTCGCCGGAATCACCGGTCAGGCTTTGGCCGAAGCGGTGCGGCGGCACGGCCACCGGGACGTTTCCTACCACGAGGACGTGTCCTCCTTGGCCGAGGCCGTGCGCGGCGAACTGGAACCCGGCGACGTCGTTTTGACCCTGGGGGCCGGGAACGTCCACACTGTGGGCGAAACCATTCTGCGGCTCATTGAAAAAAAGAGCGGGGGCTCCCGGTGATTGACCGCCGTCCCTGGGACAGCCTGGCCTCGCGGCTCGGCGACCGCCTGATTTTCGGCGCGCCTTTGGCCGATTTGACCCGTTATGGCGTGGGCGGTTCCGCCGCGCTTCTGGCCCGCCCGGAGTCGGCGGAAGAAGTGCGCGACCTGCTGGCCGTGCGGAACGAGACGGGTTTGCCGCTCTCTATTCTGGGCGGCGGCAGCAACACGCTGTTCACCGAGGCCGGTTTCGCGGGCCTGGTGATGCGCATCGGCCAGGGCTTCCAGGTTGTGGAAGCCTTGGGAGACACTGGCTTGCGGGCCGGGGCGGGGGCCCACACCGCCGCCGTGGCGGAAGCTGCGGCCGAACGGGGTTTGCGCGGGCTGGAAGGCTTGGCGGGCATCCCGGGCCGCTTCGGCGGGGCCTTGATGATGAACGCCGGAAGTTTTGGCCAGGATGTCGGTTCATGCGTGGAAAGGCTGTTCGGCCTCGACGCTCAGGGCCGCGAATTTTCGCTGGGCAAAGCGGAATTGCGCTACGAATACCGCCGCCTGTCCGGCCTAGCCGAAGGCGCGGTGCTGCTCGGCGCGGAATTGCGGCTGGAAGCGGGCCACCCCGAAGATATTAAAAGAACGGTGGCCGAAAACCTGGCCCGCCGCTCCGCCAGCCAGCCCAAGGGTTTTCGCTCGGCGGGGAGCGTTTTTAAAAATCCTGCCGGGCACTCCGCCGGGCGGCTCATTGAAGAGTGCGGCTTGAAGGGCGCGACAATCGGCGGGGCTGCGGTCAGCGAAGTGCACGCCAATTTTATTGTGGTTCAGGGAAAGGCCGAAAGCGGCCATATTCTGGAACTGGTGGACAAAATCCGCGCGGCGGTGTATAACCAGCGCGGCGTGGTTTTGGAACCTGAGATAAAAATCATCGGCCCCACCGGGCCGCTCACCCTGGCCAGCCCGGGGGGTGGCCAATGATGGGCCGTGAATCGCGGGGCCGTTCCGGCCGCGGCGAACTGCGCTACGCCCGCAGCGGCAAAGTGCAGCGGCGCAAGCCCAAAAACGGCGAGGCCGCCGCGCCGGGCCTGGCCCGCAGGCTGGTTAAGCGCAGCTTCAAGCTGGCCGGGCGCGGGCTGAAATACACCATCACCGGGCTGTTGACGGCCGTGGTCATGGTGGCCGTGTCGGCCCTTTTGGTGGCCGGGTATTTGTATGTTTCGAACTCTGATTATTTTGCCGTGAAGAAGATTACCATTTATGGTCTCAATCAGATTTCGCGGGAAGAAGTTCTGGCCGTGACCGGCTTGAATCAGCCGGTCAATATCCTTACCTTTAACCTCAAGGACGCGGAGAGCCGCTTGAGCGCCCTGCCGTGGATGGCCGAGGCCAAGGTGTCCCGCAAAATGCCGGACATGGTGTCCATCGAGGTGCGGGAGCACACCCCGAAACTGTTGGTCAGCCTGGGGCGGCTGTATTACCTCAACGAAGAGGGAGTGCCCTTCAAGGATTTAACTCCCGGCGAACGGCCCGACCTCCCGGTGGTCACCGGCTTTGTGGAAGACTAACTGTTGAACCCCGGCCCGGCGGTGAAAAAGGCCATGGAGGAAATCTTCTGGCTGGTGGGGGCCCTGACCCAGCGGAACGACGAGTTCCAACTGGCCAACGTCTCTGAAATCAACTACGACGCGGTGCGGGGCCTGAGCCTTTTCACCAAGTCCAGCGGCCTGGAAGTGAAAATCGGCTTCGGGTCGTACGAGGAAAAATTCCGCCGCCTGGGACGGGTTATGGCCCATCTCAAGCTGAACGGCAAAACCGACGGCCTGGTCTACCTCAATCTTGAGGCCAGCCCCAGGGTCACCGTCCGCTACAATGAAAGTTTTACTAACGGCTGAAGCGCCTTGGGGGGCGCCGAAACCGCAACGCTATACGCTACAAGCTCTTATGGAGGGGGAATGGCATGTCAAGTGGAGATTTAATTTTCGGTCTGGATATCGGCACCACTAAAATTTGCTGCGTGGTGGGGGAACCCAATGACGAAGGCGGCGTGGATATCGTCGGCATCGGCAGCCACCCCTCGCAGGGTTTGCGCAAAGGCGCGGTGGTGAATATCGAACGCACTGTGGAGTCCATCAAGCGGGCCGTGGAAGAGGCCGAGCTCATGGCCGGCTGCGAGATCACCGAAGTGTACGTGGGCATCGCCGGCGGGCACATCGAGGGCCGCAACAGCCAGGGGGTCATCGCCATCAAGAACCGCGAGGTCTCCCCGCAGGACGTGGAGCGCGTGCTGGAGGCCGCCAAGGCCCTGGCCATTCCCATGGATAGAGAAGTCATCCACACCATTCCCCAGGAATTCATCGTCGACAGCCAGGGCGGCATTCAAGACCCGGTGGGCATGAGCGGCGTGCGGCTGGAGGCCAAGGTGCACATCGTCACCGGCGCGGCCACCAGCGCGCAGAACCTCATCCGCTGCGCCCACATGGCCGACCTGGACGTGTGCGACATCGTGCTGGAATCCGTGGCCTCGGCCGACGCGGTCTTGACCCAGGAAGAAAAAGACCTGGGCGTGGCCCTGTTGGACTTCGGCGGCGGCACCGTGGATTTGGCCATCTTTTCCCAAAACAGCATCAAGCACACCTCGGTTTTGGCCCTCGGCGGCACCCACCTGACCAACGACGTGGCCGTGGGCCTGCGCACCCCCACCAACGCGGCTGAGGAAATTAAGAAAAATTTCGGCTGCTGCCTCACCTCGATGATCTCGGAGGAACAGATGATCGAAGTGGCTTCGGTGGGCGGCCGCCCGCCGAGAATGCTCAGCCGCATGGTGCTGGCCGACATTCTGGAACTGCGGGTGGAAGAGATTATGATGCTCATCAACCGCGAACTGATGAAAAGCGGCTACGACGACCAGCTCAACAGCGGCGTGGTCATCACCGGCGGCGCGGCGCTTCTGGAGGGAGTGCCGGAACTGGCCGAACAGGTGTTCGACCTGCCCGTGCGGCGGGGCTATCCCCGCAATATCGGCGGCCTGACCGACGTCATCAACGACCCCAAATACGCCACGGCCGTGGGCCTGGTCTTATACGGGCTGCATAAGGAAGGCGGGCAGGCTGAAAAAGAGTTCCGCCGCCGGGGCGGCAGCGGCTTCGGCCAGGTGCTCAACCGCATGAAAAATTGGTTTAAGGAAATAGTTTAATTACAATACATACCGCGCCGCGCCCGGACTCTGGGAAGATATTCGGGCCGGAACGATTAAGAGGGGCTTTGGCCCCAGGAGGGAAAAAAGATCATGGATATGGAATTCTCGTTTCAGGACATTTCGGAAGATCTGCACAAAATTAAGGTTTTCGGCATTGGCGGCGGCGGCAACAACGCCATCAACAACATGATAAAGGCGGGCAT
>JAITVE010000138.1 GCA_031285975.1 Candidatus Adiutrix sp.
GACAAGAATCTCGACCTGGTGGCGGCCAACCAGGCGGACGGATCCGGCGGGGCCTTCGGGGCTGAGGACAACCATTTGCACTTGGTCTTCAAAGACGGGAGCGTGCGGGACATAAGCCCGCGCCCCAAATTCGCGGCGGCCTGGGCTTTGCTCGATGCCGTGGGCACTTTGGCACGAGAGTAGCATGGGTTGCATCATCGCATATTCTCGGCTACGGAAGGTGGATTTGCCATGACCGTTGGACGGAAATACCCCCACGGTAGTGGGTTTCAATATACCGATTCCCGCCGCGTTTCCCGGCTGATCTCGGACAGGGTCAATCCCCACGACATGCTGACCGCCGAAATCGGCCCGGCCTACGCCGAGTACCGCCGCCGCTGGGATTTGGCCCGCAGCTTCCGGGTCATCCCGCCCTTTCCCCTGCATGTGGATTACGAAATGAAATTCCGCTGCAACCTGCGCTGCCCCATGTGCCTGATGAGTTTGGACGCGGAGGGCCGGGCCGCCTACGGCCAGAGCGACAGGGAATTGAGCGCGGCCAAGGTGCTGGAACTGGCCGCCGAGGGCGCGGCTGAAGGCCAGCGGGCCATGGGTTTCGGCGGCCTGTGGGAACCGCTTTTGGCCCCGGAACTGCCGGACATCGTGGCCGAAGCCCGCAGCCTGGGCCTGGTGGACGTGATGTTCAACACCAACGGTTTGCTGCTCACGGAAAAAGTCGGGCGGGCGCTCATTGAAGCGGGCCTCACCCGGCTGATGATCAGCCTGGACGCGGACACCCCGGAAACCTATGCCCGGATGCGGGTGGGCTCTGATTTCGAAACCGTGTCCGCCAACATCCGCAATTTCATGGCCCTCAGGCGGCGCATGGGCCGGGTGCTGCCCCTGGTGCGCCTGAGCTTCTGCCGCACGGCCATTAACGAACAGGAACTGGAACCCTTTCTCGACCGCTGGCACGAGGTGGTGGACTTTTTTTCCATCCAAACCTATGGCCGCTACGCCGGGGCCGCGCCGCCCGATTTCCCCGCCAGCCGCCTCGTCCCGCCCCCGCCGGGCCGCTGCGCCCAGCCCCACAAGCGTTTGCTGGTGCGCCACACCGGCGAAGTCATGCCCTGCTGCGACGCTTCCGGCGTTTCGCTGATTGTGGGCGACGTCCACCAAAACAGCCTGGCCGAAATCTGGCGGGGCGAAAAGCTGGCCGCCCTGCGGGAAACCTTTGCCCCGCATAGCCTTAAATTATGTGAAACCTGCCTCGCCTGCCAGAGCAAATTCTAAGGTCTCTCCCATGGAAAACAATCTCATTTTAGGCATCGACACCGGCGGAACCCACACCGACGCGGTGGTTTTCAACCCCGCCAGCCGCACGGTGGCGGCCTCGGCCAAAGCGGAAACCACGCACCACGATCTCGCCCTGGGCATTGCCGAAGCCCTGCGCCGCCTGGCCGAAATGGAATGGGCCGGGGGGCTGGGAGCTATCAGCCGCATCCACCTCTCCACCACCCTGGCCACCAACGCCATCGCCGAAAATTTGGGCCGCCGGGTGGGCTTGATTTTAATGGGTTACGACGCGGATCAGGCCGAGGTGCGCACTCTGGCGGCCGGGCTGCCGCAGGTGAGCACGGTGTTTATCGGCGGTCGGCACAATTTTTACGGCCAGGAAGAAGAGCCCCTGGACGAGGCCGCCCTGCGCGAAGCCGTGAGCCGCCTGGAGGGCCGCGTCTCGGGCTGGGCGGTGAGCGGCTTTTTCAGCGTGAAAAACCCCGGCCACGAGCTGGCGGCGGCAAACATCATAAAATCTTTGTCAGGCAAGCCCGTGACCCTGGGGCGCGACCTCACCGGGCGGCTGGACGCTATCCGCCGCGCGGCCACCGCCGCCCTGAACGCCGGGCTGGTGCCCATCATCGCCCGCCTTTTGGACGCGGTGAAACTGGCCACCGGGCAGGTGGGGCTCACGGCCCAGCTCATGGTGGTCAAGGGCGACGGCAGCTTGGTGAGCGAGGACTGGGCCAGGCAGAAGCCCATCGAGACCGTGGTCTCCGGCCCGGCGGCGGGGCTGGTGGGGGCCCGGGCCTTGACGCGGGGCTTCCTCTCCCCCGGCGAAAAGGACTTGTGGGTGCTGGACGTGGGCGGCACCACCAGCGACCTGGCCCTGGTGAAGGGCGGCCTCCCGGCGGTGAACCCCAACGGGGCCCGCGTCGGCAACTGGGACACCATGACCATGGCCGTGGAGACCCGCACCCGGGGCCTCGGCGGCGACAGTTTTGTGGAAATCGACAGCCGGGGCAACATCACCCTCGGCCCCCGCCGGGTGCTGCCCCTCTGCCGCCTGGCCCACAAATGGCCGCATACCCTGGAAACATTGCGTTCGCAAAAACAGTTCGGCGCGCCGTCTTCCGTAGCCGGGCTGTTCCTGTTGCCGGGCCTCCCGCCCGAGCCGGGGCTTGGCGCGGACGAAGCGGCGGTGCTCGAAGCTTTACAGCGCGAAACGCCCTTTTCCGTGGCCAAATACAGCGAGGAAGCCTTTGCGGGCCAGCACCATTTCCTGGGCATAAAAAGCCTGGAGCACCCCTCGGTCATGATTTCGGCCTTCACCCCCACGGACGCCATGGCCATCCTGGGCATGTACAACCACGGCTGCCGGGAAGCCGCCGAACTGGGGGCCGCCCTCCTGGGCCGGGCCCCGCGCTGGTCGGCGGAAGAACTGGCCCGCCGGGTGCTGGACGAGTTTGGCCGGGCCATGACGCAAGAGATTGTCAGCTATGGCTTCGAGCGCGACGGCGTGGAGTTCCGCCCTGCGGATTTCAGCGAAAACGGCGTCTTCGGCGCGGCCCTGGGCCGCCGCCCCCAGGGGCACATTGAAATGAACTTCCAGGCCCGCGAAACCGTGGTGCTCCTGGGCGCTCCCGCCGGGGTGCTGGCCCCCTTTTTGGGCCAAAACCTCAAAGCCCGCGTGCTGGTGCCGCCGGTGTACGACGTGGCCAGCGCGGTGGGGGCGGCGGCCTCCCCCGTGCATTTGACCCGCCAGGTGGAGATTCACACCCTGCCCTATTTCACCGGCTACCGTCTCTTCCTGCCCGACCGGGTGCGGGACGGCGAAACCGTGGAAGAACTGGCGGCCGAGGCGGAAACGTATATGGGCGAACACATGCGGGCCTTGGCCGAACTGGCCGGGGCGGGCCGGAGCGCCATTTCGGTGGCCAGAACGGATCGCCGGGTGACGATGAACGACGGCTCCAAGCTCGACCTGGGGGCCACTTTGACTTTTACCGCAGGTTCTGCCGAAGCCGCGCCGGAGCGCACGAATGGACACTGATCTCATGGACGCACAGTTTAAAGAAGCCGAACGCCTTTTCGGCCAAGGGAAAATTGAGGAAGCCGAGGCCATTCTGGCCCCGCTTCTGGACTCGGAAGAGGCCCAAGCCAAAGCCGCCAACTACCTGGGCATCATCCGCCAGAGCCAGGGCCGGGCCGACGAGGCCGGGGCCCTGTTCGAGCGTGCCCTGGAAGCCGCGCCGGACGACCGGGAAATTCGCGGCAACCTGGCCTTCAACCTCATCGGGCGGGGCCAGTGGGCCGAGGCCAAAGAGCAGCTTCAAAAGCTCCTGGCCGCCAACCAGAACGACGCCAAGCTGTGGACGCTCCTGGCCAAGGCCGAGCAGGGCCTGGGCAACCTGGCGGCGGCTATAGAGTTTCTCGATAAAACCCTCCTCATCAACCCCGACCAGCCGGAATTGCGGGAAGCCCGCGACAAGCTGGCCGGAAGCGCCGGGAGCCCGGCCCGGAGCGGAAACGGCGCAAAACCGTCCGTGCTCATGTGCTGCCAGAAATCCCTGGAAACGTTTGCCCTGGGCCTCTGCGACGCGCTGGAAAAGCAAGCCTTCGTCAAGCGGGTGGTGGCCGATAATCTCGGCGCCTTCCAGTGGCCCATCCAGTCGGCGGAAAACGTGTGGCTGGAATGGGGCTCGGAGCTGGCCATTGCCGCCACCAAAGAGCCTGGCTTGCTCGCCGACAAAAAAAAGGTCATCCTGCGGCTCCACAGCTTTGAAATCCTGGGCCCCCAGGCTGGGGACGTCAATTACGAGTTCGTCACGGACGTGGTTTTCGTCAGCCACTATATGCGGCAGCTTTTCAACCGCCGCTTTCCGGGCCGCTTGCGCGGGCAGCGGGTGCACGTCATCCACAACGGCATTGACTTGGCGCGCTTTCCCTTTATCCCCAATAAGGGACGGCAGAAAATCGCCTTTGTGGGCAAGATGGACGCGAAAAAAGACCCCATGCTCATGCTCCACGCCTTCACCTTCCTGAAGCATCGCCACCCGGAACTGGAACTCCACGCCGCCGGAGCGCCGGACAATAACCGCTATTACATGGCCATGCCCGACTTTCTGGCCAAAAACGGCCTGGAGCAGGAGACGGCCCACTTTTACGGCCACGTCAAGGATATTCCGGGCTGGCTGGCTGACAAAGATTTCATCCTCTGCACCAGCCCCTTCGAGGCCCAGGGCGTGGGCCTTCTGGAAGCCATGCACCGGGGACTGCGTCCCCTGATCTACAGCTTCCCCGGCGCGGAAGAACTGTACCCGGCTTCCTTCCTCTGGCGCAATTTCGACGAGTTGGAGGCCCTGGTCACCGGCGGGCCGGAGCCCGAGGAGGCGCGCCGCTTTGTGGCCGAAAAATACTCCATGACCCGCCAGGCCGACAGTTTTCTCAAACTCCTCACCACTGACGAAGAGGTGGTGGAAGAACGCCCGGCCTTGCCGGAAGCGGGCCATGCCGACTGACCGGCCCGCCGCCGCTCCTATCTATCCTCTGGCCGCGTTAGTCGGCCAGCGGGAGATGGTGGGGGCCCTGCTTTTGCTGGCCGTTGACCCCAGCCTGGGGGGCCTTTTGCTGGTGGGGGAAAAGGGCACGGCCAAATCCACAGCCGCCCGCGCCCTGGCCGAAATACTGCCCATCTTCGCGGCGGTGGCGGGCTGCCCCTACCACTGCCCGGCTGAGGAACCGGCCCTCTTCTGCCCGGACTGTGCCCGCCGCGCCGCCGGGGGTGCGTTGCTAGCGGCAGAGAAAAAAGTTTCGCCTTTTCGCACTTTGCCGCTGGGGGTCACTGAAGACCGCCTTTTGGGCGGGCTGGACTGGGCGGGCACCCTCAAAACCGGCCGCCCGCTGATGAAACCGGGCCTGTTGGGCGAGGCCAACGGCGGGCTTTTGTACATCGACGAAGTGAATTTGCTGGAAACCTCCCTGGCCCATTTGCTCTTGGACGCGGCCGCCGCCGGGAGCGTGACCCTGGAGCGGGAAGGGCTTTCGGCCAGCTACCCGGCGCGGGTGGCGCTTTTGGCCACCATGAACCCCGAGGAGGGGCGGCTGGGGCCGCAGCTGGGCGACCGCTTCGCCCTCTCGGTGACCTTGACCGGCGAGGCCGACCCCAAGCTGCGGGCCGAAGTGGTGCGCCGCCGCCTGGCTTTCGAGGCCGACCCCATCGGCTTTCGGCAACAGTATGCCCCGGCCACCGAAGAACTGGCCCGGTCAATTCGGGAAGCCCGCGCCCGCCTGGCGCGGGTGGAGTTCAGCGTTGAAGCCCGGATGCTCATCGCCCGCCTGGCCGCCGCCGACCGCCTGGCCGGGCACCGGGGCGACCTGGCCCTGGCCAAGGCCGCCCGCGCCCAGGCCGCGCTGGCCGGGCTGGCCACCGTCACGCCCCGCCAGGTGCTGGACATTGCCGGGCTGGTGCTGGCCGCCCGCCGCCGCCCGGCCCAGCCCCAAGACTCGCTGCGCGTGAAAGTGGAGCGGGTGGAAAAGGCCGAGGCGCAACAGCGGTTATTCGAATCAATTTTCGTGCCCGACGCGCCGGAAGTTCCGCCGGAATATAAGGACGGCGCGGAAGACGGTTCCGAAGATTTTGTCTCACAAGTCTTTAAGACCGGGGAGAGCTTCCGCGCCGTCACGCCGCAGACCCGCAAAGAAGTGGGCGTGCGGGGCCGCAGCGGGCGGCGGGCCAGCCGGGAAACCAGCGAGGCCGTGGGCCGCTCCTACCGCACCACGGCCCGCCGCCTGGGCCGGCCCCTGTCCCTGGCCGCCACCTTGCGGGCCGCCGCGCCCTATCAGTTGAGCCGCCAAAGCTCTGAAAGCGGCGGCGACCGGCCCCTCATCCTCAAAGCCGCCGACCTGCGGGAAAAGGTGTACCGCCGGAAAACCGGGCGGCTGGTGGTTTTCGTGGTGGATTCCTCGGGCTCCATCGGCACCCTCTACCGCATGGAAGAGGCCAAAGCCGCCGCCCTGGCCCTCTTGTCCGAAGCGTATCAAAAGCGGGACAGGGTGGCCCTCATCGCCTTTTACGGCCGCAAGGCGGAGATGCTGCTGCCCCCCACCAACAGCCCCGACCTGGCGGCGCGGCTGCTGGCGGAATTGCCCTCCGGCGGCAAAACCCCGCTGGCGGCGGCCCTTTTGATGACCCGCCAGCTTTTGACCGTGGAGCAGGCCAAAGACCCGGGGCTCACCCCCTACGTCATCCTCATGACCGACGGGCGGCCCAACATCCCCCTGGCCGGGGGGGCCAACCCCTGGACAGAAGCCCTGACTCTGGCCGGGCTGATGGCCGAAGACCCGCGCCTCCGCTTCCTCTTGATCGACACAGACCGGGGCGCGTACAACGACTACAAGCTCACCCGCGACCTGGCCGCCCGCCTCCGCGCCCCCCGCATCAATTTGGAAGAACTGCGCGAAGGCCGTTTGGAAGCCTGGCTGGAAAGCCAATAATGGGTACAAAGGTTTACCCTCTACCTACCGTCATTCCGGCGAAAGCTGGAATCCATTGCCAGTGAAGCTTTTTGTCGGCTCATCACTGCTGCTCTGGAAATGGGCCCCGGCTTTCGCCGGGGCGACGGGGGCGAGGGGGACGGTTGAAGCGATAGTACTAATTGAGGTCGCCCAGGAACCTCACGGGAGGACGTATGGTAAAACACGGACTGGACGACAAAACGGGCTTCGGGCCGGGGCTTTTGTACGGCCTGCAGTGGTGGGCGGTGTCGCTGCCGTGTGTGGTGATTATGGGGGTGGTGGCCTCGCGCCTGCATTTCGGCGGCGGGATAGGGGAACAGGTGTGGTATCTGCAAAAACTCTTCGCCGTCACCGGCCTGGCCACCCTGGCCCAAATCTGCCTCGGCCACCGGCTGCCCCTGGTCATCGGCCCGGCGGCGATTTTGCTGGTGGCTTTGACGGCTTCCGCCGCTCCCGGCGGGGGCGGGGCGCTCTACCCGGCCATGGCCGTGGGCGGCCTGGTCATCGCCCTGACGGCGGCGGGCGGCCAGTTGGCCCGCCTGCGCACCCTCTTCACGCCCCGCGTGGTGACGGTTATCCTGGTGCTCATTGCCTTCACCCTCAGCCCCACCATTTTGCGGCTGATGCTGGACGGCGCGGAACGCCAGGCCGGGCGCCTCTGCTTCGCGGTGGCGACCGTGCTTTTGATGCTGGCCGTCAACCAGCGGCTGAAAGGCATTTGGAAATCCCTCACCGTGCTCTTGGGCCTGGCGGGCGGCAGCGTGGCCTATTTCATTATTTTCGGCCTGCCGGAGGCCCAAGCCTACGCGCCCCCGGCGGCCCGCTCCCTGTGGGTGGCGGAGCCGGCGTTCGAGGCCGGGGCCATCCTGTCTTTCCTGTTCTGCTTCCCGGCCTTGATTGTCAATGAGTTGGGCTCCATTGAATCCATCGGCTATATGCTGTCGGCGGACGACATGGCGGGCCGCAGCAAGCGGGGGGTCATCACCCAGGGCCTGTCCAACGTGGCCGCCGGGGCCATGGGGGTGATTGGAACGGTGAGCTTTTCCCTGAGCGCGGGGGTCATCGCCGCCACGGGCTGCGCCGCCCGCCGGACGTTGATTCCCGCCGGGCTGGGGCTTTTGGTCTGCGCCTTCTTCCCGGAAGCGGTGCTGATTTTTTCCAAACTGCCGGGGGCGGTTATGGGGGCCTTGATGCTCTACCTCATGTCCGCGCAACTGGCCAGCGGCCTGAGCATTTTGGTGGGTGAAAAAAGCATTCAGAACTTCAACGACGCGCTGGCCGTGGGCCTGCCGCTGATGCTCGGCCTCATTGTCTCCATCGCCCCGCAGACGGCTTTCAGCGGTTTTCCCGAACTGATCCGGCCCATAGCGGGCAACGGCTTCATCGTGGGCACCGTCACGGCCATTTTGCTGGAGCGAATACTGGCCACGTCACAAAAATAACCGGCCAAAAGCCGCGAGAGAAGAGGACAGACCATGAAAATCCCGGTCATCGGCAATGTTTTGGGGCTGTTGATCCTCTCCTGCATTGTGGCCGCGCCCGCCATGGCCGAAGTGCAGCCGGAGATCAGCTATGACTATTTTCCGGTGCCGTTTCTCAAGGGCAAAACGGCCAAAGCCATGATCTCCCTCAGCACGCCGCTGCGCTCCGAAAACGGCTACCGGGTGGTGGGCCGGGCCAACTGGCGGATTAATTTTGAAGAGTTGATGGTCACCCGCCCCAGCATTGACGTGTGCCAGGTGGCCGAGCCCAGGGTGGTCTGCACCTGCAAAATAACCCTGCCGCAGCTTCAGGGGGGCGACGCCAAAACCCAGCAGGAATTTAGGCAAGTCGCGGAAGACACCAGAATCCACGAAATGGAACATTGCCGCCTCGCCGCCCGCTACGCTACCCAGCTGGAACAGGCCTTCCTGGCCCTGAAACCCCGCGACTGCGACGAACTCGGCCAAGCCCTGATAGAACTCTACAAAAAAATCATCGACGACTGCCGGGTGGCCCAGAAGCGCTTTGATTATGATGAATACGGCTATGAGCAGTACCTTGATTTGCAGTCCGCCGATCAACCCCTCCCCCGCCTGAACCGCCGCCGCAACACGCCGGAAATTCAAGTCGTCGTCCCCCAAAGCCCCGAAGAACTGCAACAGGAAGGCATTTACAAAGACGAAAACGGCGTCTGGCGCAACTATTGACTGCTGCGTAATGCCAACCCAGCCCCGCGTACCGCGCCACGCAGTAGGCCGCAACGCCGCCTGTCTGAGCCGTGCAGGCGAGTTGTGGCGTTGCTGCACCGAGACATCTATTTGCTAACCGCGCCCTCTTCCCCGCCCTCACCGCAACGCCACTTGTTCGAGGCGTTCAGCCGAGTTGTGGCGTTGCTGCACGGTCGCCACTGTTTTGCTAACCGACACGCAGGTCCAGGGGCGCGCAGCCCCTGGCGCGCGGAGAGTCCAGAGAGGGGCTCGCGCAAGCCCCTCTCTGGCGGGGTTTGGGGCGGCGCCCCATACAACATTCGCCGCGAAGCCACCACTTCTGAAACGTTTGACAAGCACCGAACATAAAGTGTAATATGCTATCCACACGAATGAAGGAACCGGCTTTCCAAGCCGAAGCCCCGGCATCCCGGCGGTCGGGTCGGTGCGCCTGATACTTTCGAGCAAACCCGACGCGGTCGGACTTCACAGCTGAGCGGTAAAAATGAACGATACCAATACCCCGCGCCCAGCGGACGCCGTTATGGTGGACGTGCAGAATCAGCCGGATACCCGGCGCATCAAAATAGACAAAGTGGGCGTCAAAGACATCCGCTACCCCATAACGGTCATGGACAAGAGCCGGGAGGCCCAGAACACGGTGGCCTCGGTGAACATGTATGTGGATTTGCCGCACCATTACAAGGGCACCCACATGTCCCGCTTCATCGAAGTGCTCTCCCGCCACCGCAACAGCATTTCCACCCGGAACATCCCGGCCATTCTTTTGGATATCAAGGAACGCCTCAACGCGGCCTCCGCCCATTTGGAACTGAGCTTCCCCTATTTTATTGAGAAAACCGCCCCGGTCTCCGGCGCGGTGAGCCTGATGGAATATAACTGCACCCTCTTCGGCCGCCAGGACGACCAGGGCGCGGATTTGACCGTGGGCGTGACTGTGCCCATCACCACCCTCTGCCCCTGCTCCAAGGAAATCAGCAAGTTCGGGGCCCACAACCAGCGCGGCAACGTGCAGGTGGTGGTGCGCTATAACAAATTTTTCTGGATGGAAGATTTGATCCGCCTGGTGGAGCAATCCTGCTCGTCCGAAGTGTTTTCCCTTCTCAAACGCTCCGATGAAAAATTCGTCACCGAGACCGCCTACGAAAACCCCATGTTCGTGGAAGACGTGGTGCGGGAAGTGGCCGTAAAGCTCCTGGCCGACGACACCTTCACCTGGTTTTCCATTGCCGCTGAAAACTTTGAATCCATCCACAATCATTCCGCCTATGCCTATATTGAGCATACCCGATAAGCACACGTATTTATGGATAAAATAATTATCGAAGGCGCCCGCCGCCTGGAGGGGGAGGCCCGCGTCAGCGGGGCGAAAAACGCCGCCCTGCCCCTGATGGCCACCGCCATCCTCTGCGACGGCCCGCTGACCCTGGACAACGTGCCCGACCTCAAAGACCTGGCCACCATGGCCCGCCTCCTGGCGCACATGGGCGGCCGGGCCGACATGGCTGACGGCCGGGCTGAACTGGACTTATCGTCCCTCACCAGCCCGGAAGCGCCCTATGAACTGGTGAAAACCATGCGGGCCTCGGCCCTGGTGCTGGGGCCGCTTTTGGCCCGCCACGGCCGGGCGCGGGTGTCCTTGCCCGGCGGCTGCGCCATCGGGGCGCGGCCCATTGACCTGCATCTCAAGGCCCTGGAAGCCATGGGCGCGGTGATCG
>JAITVE010000170.1 GCA_031285975.1 Candidatus Adiutrix sp.
AAAGAAAAAGAAATCATGGATTTCTAGAGCATTTTGCAATTTACCTGCCTTTAGTAAATTGCAAAATACGCAAACATCCGGACGCTTTTTGTTTTTCGCATATGACCTTGAAATAGAAAAGCGCTCTAGCCCCGAAAGAATATGGAACATAGAATAAACTGCCGCCAGTGTCGGCACTTCTTCATCACCTGGGAGCCCAGGACTCCCAACGGTTGCCGGGCCATGGGCTTCAAATCCCAGGTGCTGCCCTCGATACACGTTTTTCAAAATTCGGGTGTGGAATGCCGCATGTTCACGCCGCGAAGACCGGCGCAAGACCGTTGATTATTATGGAGGGCAGGGCGTGATGGCGAAGCATTATCTGGCTATGGACGTGGGGGGCACCAATATCATCGCCGGGCTGGTGGATGAGGAGGGCCGGGTGGCGGCCCGTCACCGTTTTCCCACCCGCTCCAGCCGTTCCCCCGAAGAGGTGATGGAGGACATGGCCGCGCACCTGCGCGAACTGGCCGCCCTGGCCCCGGAGGGCGGCAAGCCCGAAGCCCTGGCCGTGGGCCTGCCGGGCTGGATAAACCAGCAGGCCGGGATTTTGCTGAAAGCCCCCAACATGCCCGGCTGGGTGGACGTGCCCATGGCCGAGATTATGAGCCGGGCCCTCCACTTGCCGGTCTGCCTGGAAAACGACACCAACCTCTACGCGCTGGGGGAGTGGCTCCACGGGGCCGGGCGCGGGCTGGACAATCTTTTGGTGGTTACCCTGGGCACCGGCGTGGGGGGCGGCCTGATATTGGACGGCCGCCTGTGGAACGGCTCCTTCGCCAGCGCGGTGGAGATTGGCCACCTGCCCCTGGGGCCGGGCGGGGCCCTCTGCGGCTGCGGCCGCCGGGGCTGCCTGGAGACCGTGGCCTCGGCCACCGGCATGAGCCGCCTGGGCCGCCAGTGGCTGGCCGAAGGCCGCCCCACCGGCTATGACGGCCCGCCGGAAGAGTTAACGCCCAAAGTCATGCACAGCTTGGCCCAAAAGGGCGACCCCCTGGCCCTGGCGGTTTTCCGCGAGGCCGGGGAGGCCCTGGGGCTGGTGCTGTCGGCCATTTTCAACCTCTTGGGCATTGAGGGCGTGGTGCTTGGCGGCGGCGCGACCGGGGCCTTTGAGTTCATCCGCCCCTCGCTGTGGGCTTCCCTCGCCGCCCGCGTCATCATCACCGAGCCGGAAAACCTCAAACTCCTGGTCAGCCGCCTCGGCGAAGACGCCCCCCTGGCCGGCGGCGCGGCCCTTCTGCGCGAGAATATGTATACGCGGTCGTAATCCCGCGCCTGCACAGCAGTCCCTATCGAAGGTCTTCCCATAGTATACGAAGGCGGGGTATCATACATGGCCGATATGGCAAGCCGCACAACGCCGTGGCCCACAGAGATGATGGAACGCTATCAGTGGCTGGACGAGCGCCTTCAAAACCAGCCCGCCACCATCAAGGAATTTCAGTCAGCCTGGCAGGCGTATAAATATCTGTTGCATGGCAAGATGTACGCCTACATCGGCGTGAACGACAAAAACGGCCGCCCCATAATCACCATGAAGCTTGACCCTGCTTTCAGCGACGCCATGCGCCGGGAGTATGCCGATGTTGTGCCGGGGTATTACATGAACAAGGAACACTGGAGCACGGTCTATTTAGACGGCGCCGTGCCGCAGGAAGTGCTTGCCGCCATGGCGCGCGCTTCGTATAAAACGCTCTTTTCATCGCTCAGCAAGAAAGCGCAGAATGAGATAAACAGTCGGAAGTGAATTAGAAGCCGTTACTTGGTTGTGCCGCCCTTCTGCGCGAAAACATTATACGCGGTCGTAATAGCCCGCGCCGCTTGAAGCGCTTTTCGATTTGTGCATATTTCGTTGATTGTATGACGTTTGGGAGGTTCCCAATGGTGCCCTGCCGCTTGAGAAGTCTCTTTGTACTGCTGGGGATCCTGGTCATGGTTCCGACGATGGCCTGGGGCGAAGCTGTGCCCTGCCTCAAAGGCGAAGTCACTTATGAAGGCGGTGCAATTGCCTGCCCGGCTTGCAAGGACTTGGCGACCAATTATCAGCTAAACCCCAGATTCAGCGATGAAGTCAATGAGCATATGAAAAAAGCTCTGGTCGATGATCTGGAATCAGCCAAGTGGCTGATGGCCTACTTTTCCGACCCGGCTCACAAAGATTATGCCGAGGCCAAAAAATGGTTCGGGCGGGCTTTGGGCATTGGAGCCAACGCCGCTGATTTGCGCTTGCCCGGCGGTTATGATGAACCGTATATGACCACTGCCTATTTGAAGACCGACCACGGCACAGTCGTCGTCAGCTCATCCTGCTACGATGTGGATGAAAACTGGCAGCCGCGCTGTTTTTATCAATATGTTTCTTTTTTCCGCACGGAGATAGATGTTCGGCGGGACACATGGAGCAATGGTTTGTGGCTGGGGAATAAAGATTTTAAAGAGAATCTGGTGGCTATAAATTCTACGAAAATTTACTTTCAGGATGAAGATAATTATCTCATTGTGTTGCAGTCAACTGGCCGGGATTCTAATTTTTCAAGGGAAGACTATATCAAGAACAGCTTCAGGTACATCGGCTCAAATGTAAAAAAGGAAAATGCCGGTGTTCAGATTTTTTATCCATATAGAGGTAAGGCGGGGCATAAAGATATTACCGCAGAAGATTTGCAACGGCTGGAAGATTTGAAAAAGAAGGCTACGAGTTGCTTTGCCTTTGATATAAATCTTTATCCGGCTAAAGGATATTCCGGCACAAGCTCAAGATTGAATCTCCAATAAAGGGCCACGTTATGAAGCCGCTTGTTTTTTGCATTGCTGTGTTACTCGTTTTGCCCGCAACGGCTTGGGCGCAGAATCAGCAATTCATGGGGCCTCCAAAACCGGCGGTGGAAATGTGCCCAAAAATTACTTACAAAGGCGGTGCCCCCGCCGACCCTACGGCTGAAAGGAGGGCACTTTCAGCGGCTTCAATTGACCGTTATGAATATGATTTTGCGTATAGTTTGCGGGCCAATCTTCAAGCGGCTATGGCCTTGGGCATAAATGGGAAAATAGATAGAAACTTCATTGAAGATATATATTCTCGTCCCGGTAAACGCAGTTCCATAAATGACCACGAAGTTACCATTGATGAGTTTTCCTGGGAACTTTTTTATAAAAAGCTTCTTAAAAAAGTATGCGACGGCGCACAATGGCAACGGTGGTGGGCGAGTTTGCGTCATCTTGATCTGCAGTACCTGGAGTTCCCTGTGCCTTATATGGTAAATTCATCTTTTAAGTGTGGTCAGGTTGAAATTGAAACGATAAGCTCGTGCGATATGAGCAATAACTATAAATTCTGCTACAACAGTTATGTGACTTTGGATGATGGGCAGGATATAAAGGATTTTTTTCTTTTTGACGGCAATTCCATTGTTGATTTGACCTGTTATCAATCAGATGATAACAGCTATATTACTTTAGTCAGTGGGAGCTTGCCGACCTTATTTTGGGGAACAGAAAATATTACCATTGTGTATGACACGTATCATTTTTTTCGCAATACTGAATACATTGGTAGTTCGTACTATAATGCTGAAGACTACCATTATCGCAGAAATCCGATAGATAACGCCCAAATACCGGGCTTTATTAGGCTGGAACAAGGCACACCTGCCTTCCCGGAAATTAATACGTCTGACGATGCTGGAATAGAATGTTATAAGTCGGCCATCTTTCAGGGAGTGGATTGGCCGTTAGCCTCTTTCCCCCGGCGTGCTGGAAACTGATTTCTTCCGCTCTTTCGGCTTCACCAAGTCGTAGCTGCGGGCGATCAGGCGGCGCAGTTCGTCGTCCGGCACGTCGCCGCCGAGGGTGACGGTGTTCCAGTGGGTTTTGTTCATGTGATAGGCGGGGGCGACGTGGGTGAAAAGCTGGCGCAGGAAGTCGGCGTCCAGGGGTTCGCATTTGAGATTGACGCACAGCCGCCCGTTCCGCTCATAGATGTGGGCAAAACCTTTTTTGTTGGCGCCGTGCCGCATGACCGTCCAGCCGCCGACGCTGGCGTCGCCGCCGAAGGGATAATCCTCATAGGAATGCGGCAGCGACAGGCAGTAAGCGATTAATTTTCTGCGCGTCACGGCTCCCTCCATTCCAGGCGGCTAAGCCTTACATCCAGGTGGGCTGGCCCCCGAGCAGGCCCCAATACCAGGCCAGAAATTCAGGGCCGAAAAACAGGTAGAGCAACGCGCCCAGCACCAGGAAGGGGCCGAAGGGCAACGCTTTGCGGCCCCAGCCCTCTTCCGGGGGCCGTCCTTTGGAAAACCAAATCAGAAGCCCCGCGCTGAGAATGCCTATCAGCGTAGACCACAGAATCACCATTAAAATGGAACGCCAGCCCAGGAACACGCCGATCATGCCCAACAGCGGCGGGTCGCCGTCGCCCATGCCCTCGTGCCCGCGCACCAGCTTGTAGGCCAGGGACACCCCCGCCAGCGCCCCCCAGCCCAGGGCCAGCCCGCCCAGGGCCCCGGCCAGGCTGGCCACGTGCGGGCCGCAATCCGGGGCCAGGCGCGTCCACAGGCCGAACCCGGCCAGTTCCACGGAGGGGTGCACAAACGCGCTCACCAGCCCCAGGGCAATGGTCGGGTACACCAGGCTCATGGGGATAATCATGAGTTCCAGGTCGATCAGGGCGATGGACAGGAGGCAGCAGAAAAAATAGAAGTAAAAAAGGTAGGCTGTGGACAGGCCGAACACGTGGAACAGATAAACGGACATGAGCCCGGTCATCAGTTCCACCAGGGGGTAGCGGGCGGCGATGGGTTTGGCGCAGCTGCGGCAGCGGGCCCGGAGCCAGAGCCAGCTCAGGAGGGGGATATTGTCGAACCAGCTGATCTGCGCCCCACAGGCCGGGCAGAAAGAGCGGCCCGGCTTGGTGAGGCTCAGGTTCTCGCGGGGCAGCCGAAAAATGACCACGTTGAGGAAACTGCCCACCGACAGCCCGAAAAACAAGGCGAGCAGGTAGAGCCCTCCGGGCGCCGTTGGATACGTCATATCGCTTCCTCACCCGCTTCAGGGAAAGATTTTTTCTAGCTTTTCCTGCAACGTGTCGGCGGTGAAGGGTTTCACTATATAGTTGCTGACCTTGGCCTTCACCGCTTCGATAATGTTTTCCTGCTGGGCCTCGGCGGTGACCATGAGAAAGGGAATGTCCTTGAGGTGCTCGGTGGAGCGCACATGGCGCAGCAGTTCAATGCCGGTCATGTTGGGCATATTCCAGTCGCTGATGATGATGTCGAACTTTTCAATCTCCAGGAGGGCCGCCGCTTTTTCGCCGTCCTCCGCCTCGGAGATGTTGCTGAAACCCAGCTGGCGCAGAATGTTCTTCACGATGCGCCGCATGGTGGAAAAATCATCGACCACCAGCACCTTCATGTTTTTGTCGTAACCCATTTGGTCTTCTCCAATTCAGTATTCGCGGCCGATTCAGGCGGGCGGCGTGAATCAAATCCGAATGATTGACATATCGGATAATTTTACCAAATTACGCTCAGGATATCAAGGCGGGGACAACAGCGCCGTGAGAATAATGGCCGCCCCCAAGCGCCGCCTTATTTCACGGACTGGATGAGCTTGTAATCGTCCAAATATTCCGGGCCTTTGTATAAATCTTTCGCGCCGCTTTTGACGGCCTCAACCAGGGCCGGGCAGTCGGCGGGCTCGGCCGCCAGCAGCCGTTCCAGGTCGCTGTCCATGACGTTTTTCACGTCCACGGTGATGCCGCCCAGACTCTTGACCACCCGCAGGGCGCGGCCCAAGGTGTTGCCGTTGCGGTTTTCGAAATTTTGCAGGGCCCGCTTGGCCTCCGGGGCCTCGGCCTGGCAGGCGGTCAAACGGCGCGAGGTGAGGCTGTAGCCGTTAAAAAGGCGCAGGGCCGCTTTTTTGGCGGCCATTTCGGGCGTGTCGTCGGGCAGGGTTGCCAGGGTGAAAGCTGGCGCGGACAGGGGGGCGGGCTCGGCCGCCGGGGCGGCTGAAGCCTCCGGCCGGGCCCCGTCCCCTTCCGTTTGGGCTGCGGAAGGGGACGGGTGGGCCGTCATGGTCAGGCAGATAGCGGCAAAGAGTAGGAAGAACCGGCGCATAAACCACCTCCGAAAAACATTTATAAAAAGGGGACGGGCATGACCGTTCATCAGTCGCCCCAAATCATGATCCCGGCTGGGTTCAAACTCCGGCCCGCTTCAGGCCGCGCTCAAGCCGACAGGTGAACCGGCTTCGGCCTGAAACGGATTCCGCTGCCGTCACTGCTTGAACCCCATACTGCTGTACTTATCGGCATGGCCGGGAGCGGGCGACAGTTCTTTCAACTCCCTGTCAAAATCGTCCAGGGTGGTGAAGGAGCGGTACACGCTGGCGAAGCGCACGTAGGCCACGGGATCGACTTCCTTCAGAAACTCGATAATCTTTTCCCCGACTTCGCGGGAGGGAATTTCCTTGATGTTGGCTTCCTGGAACTGGCGCTCCAGCTTTTCCAAAAAGCTGTCCACCACTTCCACGGAGACCGGGCGCTTTTCCGTGGCTTTCAGGATGCCGCTGCGCACTTTGTCGCGGTTGAAGGCTTCCCGGCGGCCGTCTTTTTTAATGAGCAAGGGAATCTGCTCTTCCACCTTTTCATAGGTGGTGAAGCGGCGCTCGCATTTGAAGCATTCGCGGCGGCGGCGAATGGACAGGGCGTCTTTGCCCAGGCGGGAATCAATGACCTTGTTGTTCAAGTCTCCGCAAAAGGGACATTTCATGATCTAAACAGCCTCCTTGGTTGAGTCGCTCCGCCTGGGAGCCGGTAACGCTGGGGGACGGGTTCAGCCGGGTGTGGGAACTCCGCCATATATAAGTAATCGACTATGATAAAAAATGAAGCCTACCTGGGCATTAGTTATATACAATTATACTATAATTTGCAATATAAATTTTTAATTTCACATCATTTAGTGGCATCTTTTTTTGCTGGTGTTTTAATTTTTCAATGAATACAAGATATTGTGCACGACATCATGTGGTGGCCGACCGCCGTCCCAAGGCCCATTCCGGCCTCAATTGGGGGCCCTGATGGCAAATGTGCGCCTTTCCGCCCGGCAAAGCGGGCCCGGCTTGACATTTAATTGGATAATTCGGCGCAAATGTGGTATATAGAACGAATATGAAGCCCGGCGCCGTAACAGGATGCGAAAGCGATGAGCGTGCTCGGCATTATAATGTTTTGTGAAAAAGTTCAGTATATGAGCGTGGAGGCACCATGAAAGGTAATAGCAAACTTCTGATTCTGACTTTGGCCCTGGCCGTGATTTTCCTGGCGGGAGCTTCGCGCGAGGCAATGGCCCAGCAGCCGAACATCGGGGTTTTCGACCTGCAAAAAGTTTTGAATGATTCCAAAAAAGGCCAGGCGGCCCGTAAAAAATTGGAATCCACCTTTAAGAAGAAGCAGGAAGAGCTGAAAAAGAAAGAAGAGACCATCACCAAGCAGCGCAACGAGCTGGTTAAAATGGTGGAATCCCGCTCGGGCAATCAGGAAGAGATGCGCAAACGGGACGGGGAGCTTCAGAAGCTGATGGTGGCCTATCAGGCAGAACTGGGCAAGGCCAACGAAACCATGCGCACTGATGAAGAAGCCGCTTTGAAGCCCCTGGTGGACAAGGCCGTTAAAACCGCTGGCGACCTGGGCCGCGCGCGCGGCTACATCGCGGTCATCGAAGTGCAGCAGGCCGGGGTGGTCTACGCCCAGGACAGCATGGACTTGACTGCTGAAATCGTCAAGGCTGTGGATAAATAAGGCTCTGTCGAGAAGCAATCCGGACGTTTTCCTGGCAAGGCGCTCTTGCTTTTGCCGGATTGTGGGCGGCAAAAGCAAGAGCAACACAGCCAGGGAGATGTCCGGGTTATTTATCGACTGAGCCTGAGGCCGGTTAAGCCCCGGCGGCGCACAGCCCCACCGGGGCGCGGCTTGATTTGGGCACGGCCTACCGGCAAACACGGTAGGCCGCTCTTTTTATGCGGTTCTTTACGCGGCGCAAAGCCCTTTTGGGCGGCGCGAAGCCCCTTGGCACAGGTTGGTTTATGCTGAAATTCGACTGTGAACACACATTGCAATCGCTGATGGAACAGGCCGCGCAGGACTTGGCTGCCCAGCTTGACACCCTGGGCGTGCCCGGCCTGGCCCCGGCCCTGGAACTGCGGGGCGACGGCGCGACGGTCATCCGCGCCCTGGCGGCGGTGGACGAGGCCGCGCCGGGGGCGCTGACCTTTGCCAACAACGCCAAATTCCTGGCCCAGGCCGAAGCCGCCGGGGCCTCGGCCGTCATCGCCCCCCCGGCGGTGGCCGCCCAGGCCAAGATTCCGGCCCTGGCCACCGCCGAGCCCCGCCTGGTGTTCGCCGTGCTGCTGGGCCTCATGGGCCGGGCCGACGCGCCCGCGCCGGTGGCCGGTGAGGCCTTTTTTGCCGACCGGGCTTCGGCGCTTCTGGGCGAGGGAGTGGTCATCGGGCCCCAGGCCTATATCGGCCCCAACGTGAAAATTGGGGCCCGGACGGTCATCGCCCCCCAGGCCTATCTGGATGAAGGGGTGGAGATTGGCGAGGACTGCGTTATTCATCCCCGGGCCGTGCTGCGCCGGGGGGTGCGGGTCGGGAGCCGCTGCCAGATTCACGTGGGCGCGGTTATCGGCGAAGACGGTTTCGGCTACACCCAGCTGCCCGACCCCGGCCGGGGGCGGCTGATTCACTTTAAAAACGCCCACCTGGGCGGGGTGGTCATTGAGGACGATGTGGAAATCGGGGCCCAGACCTCCATCGACCGGGGCCTGGTTTCGGACACGGTCATTGGCCGGGGCTCCAAGCTGGACAATCTGGTGCAGATAGGCCACAATGTGAAAGTGGGGCAGGACTGCGTCATCGTCTCCCAGGTGGGGGTCGGCGGGCACAGCGTCATCGGCGACCGGGTGTTTCTGCTGGGTCAGGTGGGCCTGGGGCCGGGGGTGGTCATCGGCGCGGACGCCATTGTCACGGCCCAGTCGGGCCTGGGCAGCGGCGAACTGCCGTCCGGCCGCCGGGCCTGGAGCGGCACGCCCCTGCGGGCCAGCGACGAGGCCTATCAAATCATGGCCCTGAGCGCCAGCCAACTGCCCAAAGTGCGCAGCTTCTTTCAAAAATTGAAAAAAAGCGCCTCTTTCGACGAATTAAAAAAAGCCTTTTTCGACGACGGCGAGACTCCAAAGGGAGAGAAAAAATGACTGACTTCAAATATGACATCAGCGACATTATGCGCATAATGCCCCACCGCTATCCCTTCCTGATGGTTGACCGCGTGACCGCCCTGGAGCCCTGGAAATCCATTTCGGCCTACAAAAACATCACCTGCAACGAGCCCCAGTTTCAGGGGCATTTCCCCGCCATGCCGGTCATGCCGGGGGTGCTTTTGGTGGAGGCCATGGGCCAGGCCGCGGCCATGTTCGTGGCCCTGTCCGTCAAAGAAGCCCCCGACCGGGTGCCGGACGGCGTGGAACTGCCCGATTTGGAAGGCCGGGTGGCCTTTTTCGCCGGGTTCGACAAAGTGAAATTCCGCCGCCAGGTCATCCCCGGCGACCGCCTGGACATGGAGGTGACCCTCCTGCGCCTCGGCAGCCGCATCTGGAAAGTGGCCGCCCTGGCCACTGTGGACGGCCAAAAAGCCGCCGAGGCCGAAATGATGGCCGCTCTGTCTTGAGCACAACAATATATCACCGGCCCAGCCCGGCTTCCATATAGAAAGTTTCGAATGTCCATACATCCTACCGCTATTATTGATTCCAGCGCGGAAATTGATTCCAGCGCTTCCATCGGCCCCTACGCGCTCATCGGCCCCCGGGTGGTGATTGGCCCGGACGTGGAAATCAAGGGCCACGCCTGTATAGATAAAGACACCGCCATTGGCCGGGGCAGCCGCGTCTGGCCCTTCGCCTCCGTGGGGGCTGACCCGCAAGACCTTAAATATCAAGGGGAACGCACCCGCCTGGTCATCGGCGAGGGGGTGACCATCCGCGAGTCGGCCACCATCCACCGGGGCACGGAAGGCGGCGGCGGGCTGACCGAAATCGGCGACGGCTGCCTGATTATGGCCACGGTGCATGTGGCCCACGATTGCCGCGTCGGGGCCGGGGTCATCCTGTCGAGCTACGCGGTCTTGGCCGGGCATGTGGAAGTCGGGCCGGGGGCCATTATCGGCGGTCTCTCCGCCGTGCACCAGTTTGGCCGGGTGGGGGCCTATGCCTTTGTGGGCGGCGGCTCTGGGCTCTCCAAGGACTGGCCGCCCTATATGGCCGGGGCCAGCATCGGGGCGCGGGAAGTGCTGTTGGCGGGCCCCAACGTGGTGGGCCTCAAGCGGCGCGAAGTTTCGCAGGACATTGTTCAAGCCCTGAAGGGCGTGTTCACCCTGGTCTGCCGCAACCACCGGCCCCTGGCCGAAGTGCTGGCCGAGGCCGAAGCGCAGTATGGCCAGGTGGCGGAAGCGCGGGAATTCATTGAATTCTATCGCTCGTCCCAGCGCGGGGTCTATCGGTGAGCGCCCCCATCGGCCTTATCGCCGGGAACCGCGACCTGCCGCTCATGGTGGCCGCCAAAGCCCGTGAACTGGGGCGGCCCCTGGTCGCGGCCGGCATTGACGGCGAAGCCGCGCCCGAACTGGCCGGGCTGGCCGACCGCTTCCAGCTTTTCACCCTGGGCCAGGCCGGGCCGGTGTTGGACTATTTCGCCGCCGCCGGGGTGCGGGACGTGGTGATGATTGGCGGCATAAGCCGAGAAACCTTAGTGCTGAACTATGAGCCGGACGCCGTGGCCCTGGAAGTGCTGGAAACGCTGGAAGATTTCCACACTGACCGCATCCTCCGGGCTGTGGCCGGGCTGTTGGAATCCCGTGGGTTGGCCCTGCGTTCCGTGGCCGAACTGCTGCCCGAGCTTTTGACCCCGCCGGGCTTCCTCACCCAAAAAATCCCCGACGACGGCCTCATGGCCGACCTCCGCATCGCCTGGCGCGTGGCCAAAGAACTGGGCCGCCTGGACATCGGCCAGTGCGCCGTGGTTTCCGGTAAAATCACCATGGCCGCCGAAGCCGCCGAGGGCACCGACGCCGCCGTTCTGCGCGGGGCTGCCCTGGCCGGGGAAGGCCAGCCCGTGGCCGTGGCCAAAGTGGTCAAGCCCACCCAGGATGTGCGCCTCGACCCCCCGGTCATCGGGCCGGAAACCATCCGCGTCATGGCCCAGGCCGGGGTGAACGCCCTGGCGGTGGACGCGGGCGCGGTGCTCATCATCAACCGCGAGGAATGCGTGCGCCTGGCCGACGAAGCCGGGCTGGCCCTCCTGGCCTGCACCGACGATTTTTTACTATGACGATAGTTTCCAAACATAACGGCGCCGAACGGGGCCATGTCTCCTCTCCTATGCCGCTCGTTTCCAACCATAATTGTGCCGAGCCTGGCCGCGTGAAAATAATGATTTCAGCCGGGGAGAGTTCCGGCGAAATTCACGGCGCGGCCCTGATGAAAGCGGCCAGGGCCAAGGGTTTTGACTGGCGGTTCCTGGGCCTGGGCGGCGATCGCATGGCGGCGGAAGGGGCGCGGCTCATCGGCCACGTGCGGGACACGGCGGTGATGGGTCTCACCGAAGTGCTCGGCTCTCTCAGGCGCATTCTGGCCGTGCGCGCGGCCATGATGAAAAGCCTGGAACTCGACCGCCCGAATGCCTTGGTGCTCATCGACTCCCCGGATTTCAACTTCCCCCTGGCCACGCGGGCGCAGGAGTTGGGCATCCCGGTCATCTATTATATCTGCCCCCAGGTCTGGGCCTGGCGGGAGAAGCGGCTGGAATTTTTGGCCCGCCACACCAGCCGCCGGGCCGTCATTTTCGAGTTCGAAAAAAAATTCTATGAGGAACGCGGCGTGGGCGCGGACTGGGTGGGCCACCCGGTGCTGGACGAACTGCCGCCCCCGGCCCCGCGTGAGATGGTGAAAGCCGCCCTGGGTTTCGACCCCGACCGGAAGCTGTTGGCCCTCATGCCCGGCAGCCGCCGCAAAGTGGTCTCCCGCCTGGCTCCCGGCTTGCTCCAGGCCGCCGAATTATTGTTGCGAAAAGACGATTCCCTGCAACTGGTTTTGCCTCTGGCCGATTCTTTGGAGCCCGAGTTCATGGGGCAGTTCGTGGCCGCTGCCGGGGCCGGGGTGCGGGAAAAAATACGTGTCATCCCCGGCCGCTCGCGGGACATTTTGGCCGGGGCCGACCTGGCCTTGCTGGCCTCCGGCACTTCCAGCGTCGAGGCCACCTTCCTGG
>JAITVE010000175.1 GCA_031285975.1 Candidatus Adiutrix sp.
AGGGGCGCGACCTCGGCGATCAGTTCGGCCAGGGCCAGGGAGGTGGTGCCCGCGTCCAGGTAAATAGACATGCCCGGCTCCACCAGCGCGGCGGCGGCGCGGGCGATGGCCGCTTTTTCCTCATGCTGCAAAACGCGTTTGGCCACGTGGGAGGGCTCGGCGGAAATCTTTTCCGGCCGCCGCACCCCGCCGGAGATGGACAGCACCCTCCCCTCCTGCTCCAGCTTTTGGATGTCGCGGCGCACGGTCATGTGCGACACGCCCAGGAGCGCGGTCAGTTCCGCGATGGAGACCACCTCGCGCTCGGCCAGGGCGGAGAGAATAAGCTGCTGCCGTTTCGCGGGAATCATGAATTTCCCAAAATCTTCAGCCAGCCCAGGCCCGCTTCGGTGGCGGCGCGGGGGCGGTATTCGCAGCCTATCCAGCCGGGGTAGCCCAGGTCGTCCAGAAGCTGAAAAATGTGGCAATAATTGACTTCGCCCTCGTCCGGCTCATGGCGGCTCGGCACGGCGGCGATTTGCACGTGGCCCAGGCAGTCGGCGAGCGAGCGGAGCAGGGCCGTCAAATCGCCGTCCGTAATTTGGGCGTGGTAGACGTCGAATTGCAGGCGAAAATTGGGGCGGGCGGCCAGCCGCACCAGGCGGGCGCATTCCCTCTGGCTCAAGAGGAAATAGCCCGGCACATCGCGGGGGTTCAGGGCTTCCGCCAGCAAAGTTATGCCGCTCGGCGCGAGGCGGTCGGCGGCGGCGCGCATGTTGGCCAGCCACACTTCGGCGCACTCTTCTCGGGCTTGCCCGGCGGGAACCAGGCCGGACATGGCGTGCACTTTTTGGCAGCCCAGCGTGCGGGCGTACTCCAGGGCTAATTCTACTGACTCGGCGAACTCGGCTTCCCGGCCGGGCAGAGCGGCCAGGCCCCGCTCACCGGCGGCGTAATCGCCGGGGCGCAGATTGAAAAGGGACACGGCCAGGTTATGGCGGCGCAGTTCCCGCGCTATGTCCTCAGCCGTGAATTCGTAAGGGAAGAGGAATTCCACCGCCCGGAAACCGGCGCGGGCCGCCGCTTCAAAGCGGGCCATGAAGGGCAGTTCCGTAAAAAGCATAGTGAGGTTGGCGGCGAATCTGGGCATGGGAAATCTTTCTCTTTAGAGCGCTTTTCTATTTCAAGGTCATATGCAAAAAATGAAAAGCGCCCGGATGTTGGCGTATTTTGCAATTTATAAAAGGCAGATAAATTGCAAAATGCTCTAAAACGCGTATTTCGTAAGATAGCACGGCGGCGCTGGCGGAACAAGGCCCCTAGCGCTTCATTGCAAAAATCATGAATATGATTTTTGCAATAAGACATGAGCGCGTCAGCGGAGTTCGGCCACTTCCCCGGCGGTCAGATAGCGCACGGGGTTGTTGCCCAAAATAAAAAGCAGCTTGGCCGTTTCTTCCAGTTCCTCAAAAGCATCCACCGCTTCCGGCAAAGTTTTGCCCAGCGCCACCGCGCCGTGGTTGGCCATCAGGCAGGCCGAGCCCGAGGCCAGGCGCTCGGTCAAAGCCTCGGCAATCAGGGGGCTGCCGGGGCGGAAATAGGGGATGAGAGGCAGACGGCCGGTCTTCATCACAAAATAGGGGGTGAAGGGTTTTATAGCCTCCTCCGGGTTCAGGTTCTCCAGGCAGGACAGGGCCGTCAGGTAGGTGGAATGGAGGTGCACCACGGCCCCGCAGTCGGGGCGGGCGCGGTAGAGGGCCAGGTGGAAGGCGATTTCCTTGGACATTTTTTCGCCGCTCACCTGCTCGCCGTCCAGGCGCACCCGGGCCAGGGCCGGGGCCGTCAGGCGGCCCAGGCAGGCGTTGGTGGGCGTGGCCAAAATGTCGCCGTCAGCCAGTTTCAGGGAAATATTCCCGGCTGTGCCCACCGCGTAGCCGCGCTGGAACAGGAATTGGCCGTATTCTACCATTATGTCGCGGGCTTCGCTGTC
This sequence comes from Candidatus Adiutrix sp., assembly GCA_031285975.1. Classification (GTDB taxonomy): domain Bacteria; phylum Desulfobacterota; class Desulfarculia; order Adiutricales; family Adiutricaceae; genus Adiutrix. The sequence goes on from JAITVE010000175.1 coordinate 1,970, forward strand.
CATGTTATTGGCTCGTATAAAAGCTTTGGGCGTGGGTGAAAAAATTTTCGTCGCCGAAATTGCCGGATTTCAAGGCGAAGGAGAGCGGCGCGTCAACCGCCCGCACCCAGGGCACGCCGGGGGCGATTTCCGGGCCGATGCGCAGGGCGGCGGCGCCCAGGCTCTGCATAACCGCGCCGGAAGTTTCTCCCCCGGCCACGATGAAGTGGTCGAACCCTTCCGCCCGCAGATGTTTGGCCAACGCAGCGAAAAAGGTTTCCACGGCCGCAGCCAGTTTTTCCGCGCCGAAGCGTTTTTGCGTTTCGGCCAAAATTTCGGGGCCGGTGGTGGCGCTGATAAGGGGGGCCAGGTGGCTGCTTTGTTTTGTAGCCCAGGCCGCCGCTTCGCGGGCGTAGGCAACGGCGTCGCTGAGACAGCGTGCCGCGTCAATGACCAGGCGCGGGGCTACGCGGGCGTAGGCGGCCACCTGGCTATTGGTCATCACCGAGCAAGAGCCGGAGAGCGCCACCGTGCGCCCGCCGTCCGGGGGAGCCCCGGCGGCGGCGGCTTGAGCTTCGTCCACTCCGTCGCCATCGGCCAGGCAGCGGGCCAGGCCGTAGCCCAGGCCCGAGCCGCCGGTGAGGAGGGGAAAATCCGCCAGGGCGCGGCCCAGGGTCAGCAAATGCTCTTCCCGCAAAACGTCCGGGGCCGCGTAGCGGATGCCCTCGCGCCGCAAGGCTTCCAGTATCGCCGTCACCACCTCGGGGCCCTGGTCAATGACCGTCCAGGGCAGGTTGGCCGCCCGGCCCGGGGCCTGGGCCTCCATAAGGCGCATAAGGTTCGCGTCGAGCATGGGGTTGACCGGGTGATGGCGCATCCCCGATTCGTTCAAAAGCACCGGCCCGACAAAGAGATAGCCGTTATACACGGTGCGCCCGTTTTGGGGCAGGGCCGGGCAGATAACGGTGAAATCTTCCCCGAGCGCGGCCATCAGGGCCTCGGTGACCGGGCCGATGTTGCCGCGCGGGGTGCTGTCAAAACTGGAGCAGGAATTGACCGAACAGCCGCGGCAGCCCCGCGCCCGCAAGCTGTCCAGGGCGGCCAGGCTCAGGGCGATTGCTTCTTCCGGCGGGCAGGAACGGCTCTTGAGGCTTATCACCGCCGCTTCGGCTTCAATGGCCGTGCCCGGCTGGGGCAGCCCGCCGAATTGAATCGTGGACAGCCCCCCTTTCACCAGAAAGCCCGCCATGTCGGTGCCGCCGGTGAAATCATCGGCAATGACTCCCAGTTTCAGGCCCGGCGACTGCGGATTACGGCTCGGCATGGCTTCCCCTACCTCACCAGCGCCAGGGAGAACCAGGGCACGAAGGTGATCAGCAGCAAGGCCACGATGCTCAGAATAAAAATGGGCAGCAGCTTGCGGCAAATCAGCTCAAAGCTTATGCGGCCGATATCGGCGGCCACATAAAGGTTCGGGCCCACGGGCGGGGTGACCTGGCCGATGGACAGGTTCAGGATGATAATCACGCCCAGGTGAATCATGTCGATTTCCAGGGCCTTGGCAATGGGCATCAAAATGGGCACCAGAATGAACAGGGCGCTGGTGTTGTCCATCACGCAGCCCGCGATGAGGAAGATGACGTTGATCAAGAGCAGCATCACGTATTTGTTGCGGGTCAGTTCCAGGGCCATTTCCGTCAGTTCGGCGGCAATGCCCTGCTGGGTCAGCACCCAGGCGAAGATGCCCGCGTTCATGATGATGAACAGGATGATGCCCGTGGTCTTGGCCGCGTCGAACAACGTTTCCAGGCATTTGGCAAAAGTCAGTTCGCGGTAGATGAAGGCCCCGACGATGAAGCTGTAGATAACGGCCACGGCGGCGGCTTCGGTGGGGGTGAAGAAGCCGGAATAGATGCCGCCCAGGACGATGATGGGGCTGAGCAAACCCCAGAACGCCTCTTTCACGCTCAGGAGTTTTTCCTTCCAGGTGCTCTTCTGCTCGTCGCTCTTCCAGCCGAATTTCCGGGACTGCCAGAAGACGGCCATACACAGGCAGCCGCCGAAGACCATGCCGGGGATGACCCCCGCCAGGAACAGGTCGCTGATGGATTCCCCGGTAATCATGCCGTAAATCAAAAGCGTGATGGACGGCGGAATCACCGTGCCCAACGAGCCGCTCATGGCCGACAGGGCGCAGGTGAAGCCCGGCTCATAGCCCTGGCGAATCATGGAGGGAATCAGCACCGAGCCGATGGCGGCCACGGTGGCCGTGCCCGAGCCGGAGATGGCCGCGAAAAACATGGCCGTCAGCACCGCCACATAGCCCAGGCCGCCGGACACGGGGCCGACAAAACTGTTGGCCATTTTAATCAACAGGCGGGAAATGCCGCCCTTGTCCATAATCACCCCGGCCAGAACGAACAGCGGGATGGTCAGGAGCGAAAATTTTTGAATAGTGCTCTGCACAATGGCCGGGATGGCCGTCACCGGCATGTCCACGGACAACAGGGTCAGGGCGCTGGCCAGCCCCAGGGAGGCGGCGATGGGCACGTTCATGAAAATCAGAACGGCCAGGCTGCCGAAAAGAACCGCAGTGGCGCTCATGACTGTTTCTCCTGCCCCGGAAAACCGAATTTGTAGCCGAACTCATACTGCAAAATTCGCAGTATGGCCAGAACCGCCGAAAGGGGAATGGCCAGGCCAATGAGCCAGCCAGGGGTGGCCATAACCGGCGTGACCAGGCCGCGCTCAAACTGGTTCCAGGTCATGCGCGAGCCGTAGATAATCCAGATGGCGTAATAGACGAAAATAATGGCGATGCGCAGCCAGCGGTGCAGAACTTTCGCGGGTTTTGGCAGCATGTCGGTCAAATAGGCGAAACCCATGTGGGAGTTGGTCTTAAACACCGCCGCCCCGGCCAGGGCGCAAACCCAGACGAACATGGTGGTCACCAGTTCCATCGTCCAGGAAAGGTTCACCTGCGGCAGCTTTCGGGAAAGCACGCCCAGGAAGGTGAAGACGGTCATCACCGTCAGCCCGACGGCGCACAGGTATTCCTCAAAATTATCTACAAATTTTCTCACGCGTCCACCGCTTTCGGCTGAGGTTTGGGGCGTTGTGGTTGAGGCCCGGCTGAAAAATCAGCCGGGCCTTAATTGCGATGGACGGGCTTACTGGCCCGAAGCCACCCGCTTGAACAGGTCGATCACGTCTTTGCCGATGATGCTCTCATACTGCACATACAGCGGAGCGCAGGCGTCGGCGAAAGCCTGTTTTTCTTCGGGGGTCAAAACCGTGATGGTCACGCCTTTGGTCTCCAGATCTTTCAACTGCTCTTTTTCGCTTTCCAGCACAAAGCCGTCGGCCCAGGCAATGGCTTCAGCGGCGGCGGCTTCCACCATCGCGCGCTGTTCGGCGCTCAGTTTTTCATAGGTCTTGGCGCTCAAATACCAGCCGGTGGCGTCGCGCACGTAATCCCACAGGGAGAGGTGGCTCTGCACTTCCTCGAACTTGGAGGAGGTGAACACGCTGATGGGGTTTTCCTGCCCGTCAATGGTTTTCTGCTGCAACGCGGTGTAGACTTCAGAGAAATCCATGGCCGTGGGGTTGGCCTTGAAGGAATCGCGGAAGCAGTCCACGAAAAGCTGCGCGCCGGGGACGCGGATGTTCATGGCGTTCAAGTCTTCCGGGGTGCGGATGGGTTTGACGCTGTTGGAAATCTGCCGGGCCCCGGCGTTGTGGATGCCCAGGAGGCGGATGCCCAGGGGCTCGAACCAGGTGTTGACCGCGGCGGCCACTTCGGCGTTGCCGGTCACTTTGGCCAGGGAGGCTTCGTCCGGGAAGAGGAAGGGCATCCAGAAAATGTAAAAACGGGCGTCGAAGGTGGCCGCGTTGGTGGGGGCGCTGGCGTGCATGTCGATGTCGCCGGTGCCGAGCATTTCAATGGCCTTCACCAAATCGCCGCCGGAAAGGCCGCAGTTGCTGACCACGTTGACCTTCAGGCTGCCGTTCGATTTGGCTTCCAGGGATTCCTTGAACTTTTTGGCCGCCAGGTCGCTCAGGGAGTTGGGGGCCATGGTGTGGCTGAAATTGATGGTGACGGCCTTGACGGCGGGCTTGGCGGCTTCGCCGGAGGCGGCGGGGGCCGGTTTCTGCTCCTCCGAGCCGCAAGCGGCAAAGGCCAGGCAGAGGCCAACCATGCAGACAAGACTCAGCAATTTTCTCAACATAATGCGCTCCTTCGAGGGCGGCCAGGCAATACCGGCCAATGGGGGTGGGAAAGAGAATAAATTCTGTGAAAAAGATAGCCGATTTTGTGAAATTTTGCAACCACATTTTTTACACTTCCCATACAACGCGTTAACAAAGTACTTTACCAATACATCTGGTAGGGGCTGCGAGGAAGCTGGCAGTTAAATTTGTTGTAAAATTTGTGAAAAAATGATAGAGCTATACAAACCGTCTTCTCACTTTCACCCATAAAGGAGCCTTGTCATGAAAAAAGCGGCCATCTTCCACACCAGCAGCGGCACCCTGGCCTTAATGCAGTCACTCACCAAAGAAATCATGCCCGAAGCCGAGATTATGCACATCGTGGAAGATTCCATGATCGGCCAGGTGATGAAAAATAACGGCCTGACCCCTGAAATCAACGCCCGCCTGGCCGCCTACGTCCACTGCGCCGAACTGGCGGGCTGCCACATTTTTATGACCGCCTGCTCCTCCATCGGCCGGGGCGTGGAGGACTGCCAGTTCCTCAGCAGCATCCCCGTGATGCGCATCGACGAAGCCATGGCCCTGGAAGCGGTGAAAAATTACAACAATATCGCCGTCCTGGCCACGGTGGGCACCACCCTGAAACCCACGCTGGAGTTCATCGAGCGCAAAGCGGCAGAAGCGGGCCGCCGCCCGGCCATCAAATCCATGCTCATGGCCGAGGCCTTCCAGGCCTTCCTGGCGGGCGACCTGGCCAAGCACGACGACATGGTGGCCGCCGGTATCAAGGAAGCCCTGGGGCAGTCCTGCGAAGTTATTGTGCTGGCCCAGGCCTCCATGGCCCGGGTGCTGGACAAAACCGGCCCCCTGCCCGTGCCTGTGCTGACCTCCCCCGAGCGCGGCATCAAGCTCTTGAAAGAACGCCTCGCGGCACTGTAAATCAAGGAGAAGCATTGTGACCAGACCCATTGTCATTTCCGTGGCCCCGGTCTCCGGGGCCGGAGCCGCCGCCGAACCCGCCGAGGTGGCCCGCGAGGCCGTGGAATCGCGGGCCGCCGGGGCGGCCCTGGTGCACCTGCACGTGCGCGAGCGCGACGGCCGCCTGACCGCCAACCCGGCGGTGTTTCAGGAAACCATTGACCTGATTCGCGCCCAGAGCGACCTCATCATCCAGGCCTCCACCGGCGGCGTGTCCGACCTGACCATTGAGGAACGCTGCGTGGCCCTGGGCCTCAAAAACGTGGAGATGTCGTCCCTCAATTCCGGCTCGGTGAATTTAGGCGAGGCCGTCTACAAAAACCCCTTCCAGGAAATTAAGTACGTCACCCGCCGCTGCCTGGAAACCGGCGTGATCCCGGAAGTGGAAGTTTTTGAAATGGGCATGGTGCACAACATGTTCCTGGTGGCCGAAGAAATGCCCCTGCCCCAGCCGCTCTTGTTCGACATCGTGCTGGGCCACCGGGGCGGCTGCCCGGCCACGCCCAAAACCCTGGCCCTGTTCAGCCAGTACATTCCGCCCGAAGCCCTGTGGAGCATCACCCAGTATGGCCGCGAGAACGACTTCAGCCTCCTGGCCGCCGCCCTGGGCCTGGGCGCCTGCATGGTGCGCATCGGCTTTGAAGACAGCAATGCCCTCAGCGCCACCCAAAAAGCCGCCCGCAACGCCGAACTGGTGGCCCGCATGGCCGAAGTCATCCGTGCCATGGGCTTCCGCGTGGCCACCCCCGCCGAAGCCCGGGAAATGTTCGGTTTGAAACAACTGTAAGGAGCAGTTCATAAATTACTTGTACGTCTCCCTGGCTGTGTTATTCTCGTTGTGGCCGCCAACAATCCGGCCAAAACGAGAACGCCTTGCCAGAAAAACGTACAAATTATTCCTAAACTGCTCCTAACGACGGAACCCGCCGTCGTCCCACGTTGCCGCCAAACTCTTCCGAGTTGAGCGGCACGTTCCGTTTCTGCCCCGCCCCTCACGATGCTCCGCGCCGCCAAGCCAGTTCCCAAAATCCCCAAAAGCATCGTAAAACAACGCCCTCCCCTGCCCGGCACCCCGTCATACCGGCGAAGGCCGGTATCCAGGCCTTTCTCTTCGTGCCGCCGGACAAGCCGCGCCCGCGCTCTTCTTCTTGCGAAACCACGGCGGGTATATTACTATAGAGAACTGAGGGAAAAACTATGGCGGAAAAAATGAGCGGGTATCGGCGCATTTATGTGGATTTGGCCGGGGAGATGGCAGGCTTTGACCTTGCCGCCAACGCGCCGCATGTGGGGCTGGCGGTCACGGAGGGCGGGGTGACGGTCGATTTCTTCCGGCGGCTCTACCGGGCCGACGCAACCGGGGTGCGCCCCCTGGACGGCGGCCCGGCGGGGGATAACCACCTCAGCCTCATCGCCCATTACGCCATGTCGCCGGGCCGGGGGGAGCCCTCGGGCCATTTCCTGCCCCTGGGCCGTTTGAGCGGCATGATTGAGGGCCGCAACAGCTTTGAACGGTCAATGGTCAACGGCTCTCTGGGGCGGACTTTCGGCAATGACAGCGCGGCCCTGGCCGTGGCCGCCGAAGCCTTGGGCGGGCTGGACGCGGGGCTCGAACAAAGCTCCGGCGGGCGGGCCTGGCTCTTTTGGCCCTTCCCCAAAGTGCCCATGAAGCTGCTGTTTTTTGAAGCGGACGACGAATTCCCCGCCGAATACCGCCTGCTGTTCGACTCCCGGGCCACGGATTTCCTGGAGTTCGAAGCCCTGGGCTTTTTGACCGGGGTTTTCATTCGGGAAATGTGCGGAACAGCCGCGGAGTAGCCGATTTCACCCCCTGAAATTTTCTATAACCGGTCGGCCGGGTTTTGTGCTATACTTGTAAAGTCCAACTACTTAATTGTACGCAAAGCGGCCGCCGCGCAGTCGGGGCGGCTCCACCCCCATTCACCCACGGAGGTTTGATGATGAAAATGTTCAAAGTGTTGGCTGGCGTCCTGTTGGCGGTATTCATGCTGTCCGGCGCGGCCCAGGCCCAGATTAAAGTCGGCGTCTACCTGCCCCTCACCGGCCAGAACGCGTTCGGCGGCCAGTTGGAACTCGACGGCGTGAACCTGGCCTACAAGCAGATGGGCGAAGTTTTAGGCCAGAAAATCGACCTGATCGTCATGGATAACAAAAGCGAGCCCATGGAAGCCACCAACGCCGTCAAGCGCCTGATTGAGCGCGACAAAGTCGCGGCCATCATCGGCACCTACGGCTCCTCCCTGGCCCTGGCGGGCGGCGAAGTGGCCGAACTGGCCAAAATCCCCGTGGTGGGCACCAGTTGCACCAACCCCCTGGTGACTCAGGGCAAAACCTATTACTTCCGGGCCTGCTTCATCGACCCCTATCAGGGCGCGGGCGCGGCCACCTATGCCGTCAAAAGCCTCCAGGCCAAGAAGGCCGCCCTCCTCATCGACGTTTCCAATGACTACGCCGTGGGCTTGGGCGCGTTCTTCAAAAAATCCTTCACCGCCCTGGGCGGCGAGATTGTGGCCGAACTGAAGTACAACTCCGGCGATCAGGATTTCACCTCCCAGTTGGCCGAAATTAATAGCAAAGCTCCCGACGTCATGTTCATCCCGGCCTACTTCGCCGAGGGCGGCATCATCATGAAGCAGGCCCGCGAACTCGGCGCCACCTTCCGCATCATGGGCGGCGACGCCATGGACAACCCCGAGACCGTCAGCATTGCCGGGGCGGCTTCCGAGGGTTTCATCCACACCTCCTTCCCCTATGACCCGACCATGCCCAACATGAACGCCGAGGCCAAAGCCTTCACCGAGGCCTGGAACGCCGCCTATCCCGACAAGGGCCCCAACGTCAACGCGGCCCTGGGCTACGCCAGCTACCTGATGGTCATCAAGGCCATTGAAAAGGCCGGTTCAGCCGACCCGGCGGCCATCACCAAGGCCCTGGCCGAAACCAAAGACCTGGACACCCCCCTGGGCAAGCTGACCCTGGACGCTGACCACAACCCCCAGATGCCCGTGGGCATCATTGAAATTAAAGACGGCAAACGGGTCTACGTGGGCGAAGTGCAGCCTGAATAACCCTGTCCGCTCCACCGAGGGGGCCGCCCGGCCCCCTCGCTATTTTAATATGCAAGGAGGAAATTATGGGCGAGAAACGGTATACGGCGGCGGAAGTGGCCGCAGTGGCCATGCAGGGCAAAAGCATGGTGCTCGGCCTGATCCTGGCCTTCTTTTTTGGCAGCATCGGCCTTTTATACGCCAGCATTCTCCTGGGGCTCGTCGGCCTGGTCATTGAGGGCATCGTCTGGCTCCTGGCTGTGGCGACTTTCGGGCTCGGGGCGGTGCTCATCATTCCCTGGCACATTTTTTCCATGATTTTAGTCGCCGTTCTCATCCATTCCCACAACAAGCGCCTCCTGGCCAAGCTGGGATGACGGCTCTCGTGCCGTTTATGATTGGGGACGACCAGCAAGGCCTATCATGACTTTTGAATTATTTATACAGAATTTTTTCAACGCCCTGACCGTGGGCTCCCTTTACGCGCTCATCGCCATTGGCTACACTATGGTGTATGGCATTTTGCGCTTTATCAACTTCGCCCACGGCGACGTGTTCATGGTCGGCGCGTATTTCATTTTTTTCGGCGCGGCCACCTTTGCCCTGCCCTGGCCCCTGGCCGCCGTGGCGGCCATTGTGGGCTCCGCCGCGCTGGGCATCATTGTGGATCGCATCGCCTACCGCCCGTTGCGCGAGGCTCCCCGCATCTCGGCCCTGATAAGCGCTATCGGCGTGTCCTTCCTCCTGGAGAATCTGGGCCTGGTGATTTTCACGGGTTTGCCGCGCCCGGCGGTGCAGCCGGAGTGGATGGTGAACCCTATTATCCTGGGGAATATCCGCATCCTCCCCATTTCGTTCATCGTGCCGCTGGTGACCGCCGTGCTGGTGATGGGCCTGTTGTGGCTCGTCTACCGCACCCGGCCGGGCCTGGCCATGCGGGCCATTTCCCGCGACATCGAGACCACGCGCCTGATGGGCGTGTCCATCGACCGCATCATCGCCCTCACCTTCGGCCTGGGCTCGGCCCTGGCGGCGGCGGCCGGTATTATGTGGGCCATGCGCTACCCGCAGATTCACCCCTTCATGGGGGTTATGCCGGGCTTCAAGGCCTTCATCGCCGCCGTGGTGGGGGGCATCGGCTCCATTCAGGGGGCGGTGCTGGGCGGCGTGCTTTTGGGAACCGTGGAAATCATGGCCGTGGCCTTCTACCCCGAGCTTTCCGGCTACCGCGACGCCTTTGCCTTTGTGCTTCTGATTGTGATACTCCTGTTCCGCCCCACCGGCCTTTTGGGCGAAAAGCTGGACGATAAAATATGACGACCTCAACCGCCAAAACCGGGGGCTATACCGGCATTGACCTGAACGCCGACCGCAACCGCAACTCGACTCTGGGCGCCGTAGCCCTGGCCATTCTCGGGCTGGTCTGGGCCAACGGGCACCTCGACGGCTACCAGATGCAGCTTTTAAATCTGGTGGCCATCAACGCCATTCTGGCGGTGTCCCTGAACTTCATCTACGGCTTCGCCGGTATGTTTTCCCTGGGCCACGCCGGGTTCATGGCCATCGGGGCCTACGTCAGCGCCCTGTGCATCCTGACCCCGGATCAGAAGGACATGATCTGGCTTCTGGAACCCATCTGGGGCCCCCTGAACACGGTGCATACGTCGTTCTTCGTCTCAGTGCTCCTGGGGGGCCTGGCGGCGGCCCTGTGCGGCTTCCTCATCGCCTTCCCGGTGATGCGGCTGGGCGGGGATTACCTGGGCATCGCCACCCTGGGTTTCGCGGAAATCATCCGGGTGCTGTTCACCAACTGGCCCGCCCTCACCAACGGGGCCATAGGCCTGCGCGGCATTCCGGCCTACGCCAATTTGTGGTGGAACTACGCCTGGCTGGGCTTGACCCTCTTCGTCATCCTCGCCATTTTGAAGAGCAATTTCGGCAACGTGCTGAAATCCATCCGCGATGACGAAATCGCCGCCCAAACCATGGGCATCAACACCACCGCCTACCGCACCATGGCCTTCTGCCTGGGCGCGTTTTTCGCCGGGGTCGGCGGGGCTTTGATGGGTTCCCTGGTGACCACCATCCAGCCAAAAATGTTCAACTTCCTCCTCACCTTCAACATCATGATGATCGTGGTGGCCGGGGGCCTGGGCTCCATCACCGGCAGCCTGGTGGGCGCGGCGGTGGTCACCCTGATGCTGGAATGGCTGCGGATTATTGAATATCCTATAGACGTTAATATGACGTACCTGATGGGTCACGCCTGGCTTCAAGTTCTCATCACCGCTCTGGCGCTCGCGGCCCTATGGTTCAGCTTCAGGCAGGTACGCAAAAGCGGGCGCGGGCTGAGCATGAAAAAAGCGTTGTGGTCTCTGCCGATAGTGTTCTGCGGGCTGATCCTGGCGGGGTTTGTGCTTCGCTGGCTGAACGCTGATATCCTGCCTGCAGAATTTACCATTCCGGGCATTCCGGGGATGCGGATGCTGCTGTTTTCCGTGGCCCTGATTCTTATTATCATCTTCCGCCGCCAAGGCATGATGGGCTCCAGGGAGTTTTCCTGGAACGCTTTTTACCGTTTTTTCCGGGTGCCCGAGAAGCAGAAAAACATACCCATGGCCAAAGGCGCGGCCATGGAAATCAGCGGCGTCACCATGCGCTTCGGCGGCGTGACGGCCATCGACAATCTGAGCATGACCATACCGGAAAAGAAGGTGGTGGGCCTCATCGGCCCGAACGGCGCGGGCAAGACCACGGTCTTCAACGTCATCACCGGCTTTTACCGGCCCCAGGAAGGGCGGGTCGTTTTTCAGGGCCTGCCCATGACCCAGTTGGAGCCCAGAACGGTCTGCGCCGTGGGCGTGGCCCGCACCTTCCAGAACATCCGGCTCTTCGCCGGAGGCACGGTGCTGGAAAACGTCATGACCGGCTGCCATGTCCGGCAGGACAGCCGCTGGTGGATGGCTCCCCTGCGACTGCCGATGTTCCATAAAGAAGAAAACGAAATCCGCCGCAAGTCATACGCCTTGCTGGCCCGGCTTGGCCTGGCCGAACTGGCTGATGAAAAAGCCGCCTCCCTTCCCTACGGAGCCCAGCGGCGGCTGGAAATCGCCCGGGCCCTGGCCACCGACCCCAGCTTCCTCTTGCTGGACGAGCCCGCCGCCGGGATGAACCCCCAGGAGAGCGGCGAGTTGATGCGCTTCATTGAAAAAGTCCGGGATGAATTCGACCTGACCATCCTCATGATCGAGCACGACATGAAAGTGGTCATGGGGGTCTGTTCCCACATCTGGGTGCTGGAATACGGCCGCCTCATCGCCGAGGGCGGGCCGGACGACATCCGCTCCAACCCCAAAGTGATTTCGGCCTATTTGGGCCACCAGGCCACAGAGACGGCGTGACGCTGACTTTTGAACACGCGGCCCGGCCTGCAACGCCTTAGAGCATTTTGCAATTTATCTGCCTTTTATAAATTGCAAAATACGCAAACATCTGGGCGCTTTTCATTTTTTGCATATGACCTTGAAATAGAAAAGCGCTCTAGCTGGAAAAAATAATGATCGGTGGATAAAATGCTGGAACTGAGAGATATGCACGTGCGCTACGGCGGCATCCACGCCGTCCAGGGCGTGAATATAACCGTGAACAAGGGCGAAATAGTCACCCTCATCGGGGCCAACGGGGCGGGGAAAAGCTCCACCGTGCGGGCCGTGGCCGGGCTGGTCAAGGGCGCGAGCGGCAGCATCATGTACACCGGCCGGGACGGCGCAGCCACGGAACTCATCGGCCAGCCGCCGGAGCGCATGGTGCCCCTGGGCCTGGCCCTGAGCCCCGAGGGGCGGCGCATCCTGCCGCACCTGACGGTCTCCGAAAACCTTGACCTGGGGGCCTACAGCCGCAGTGACCGCAAAGCCATTGCCGAAGATAAAGAGTGGATTTACGGTCTCTTCCCGCGCCTGAAAGAACGCCACTGGCAAAAGGGCGGCACCCTCTCCGGCGGCGAGCAGCAGATGCTGGCCGTGGGCCGGGCCCTCATGAGCCGCCCCGACCTGTTGATGCTCGATGAGCCCTCCCTGGGCCTGGCCCCCATCCTGGTGCAGGAAATTTTCGAGATCATCCGCCGCCTCAACACCGAAGACGGCAAAACCATCCTCCTCATCGAACAAAACGCCTACGCAGCCCTGAACATCGCCCACAAAGCCTACATTTTAGAGGTCGGCAACATTGTCCTGGAAGGCTCCGGCAAAGACTTGCTGCAAAACCACAAAGTCAAAGAGGCGTATTTGGGCGGCTAATCCCAAAGAAACCAAGGGCAAAAATATGGCGGCAATTGACAAGGATAAGCCCTGGATTGAACCCATCAACGCGCTGTTGAAGGACAAAAACGCCAAAGTCCTCTGCCCTATATCCGCAGCCGCCGCCATGCGGGAGATATCCAGAGTGTGGGCATTTTCAAGCTACCCGGCAGCGCGTCCTTCCGCGACGCCGGTATTGCGATTTAAGCGTTCACAACGACCTGGTCAAACGCCTGACCGCCAAGCTGGCCGAAGCCAGACGGGGACAGGCGATGACGTTTGACAACAATGTTCTGAAAAGTTTGTTGCCGCCGCCGAGGGCAGTGGAACAGGACACATCGCAACGTTGGAGCCGCGAGAAACACCCCCTTCGGGAAGCACTTTGTCAATCAGGTCGCGGCCGCATGTTGCCTTCTTACCGTGAATGCAATGACCTGTCAGGATGTCTTGTCACCATTTGCGGACGACGTTGCCGCCGTCTACCAGCATGGTGGTGCCGTGGACGAATTCGGCTTCGTCGCTGGCCAGGAAAAGGGCGGCGGCGGCGATATGCCGGGGCTGGCCGTGGGTGCCAAAGGGCGTGCGGGCCAGTTTTTCTTTGGCGGCGGGCATATCCAGAAAGGGGCCGGAGAGGGGCGTGTAGATGGAACCGGGGCAGATGGTGTTGCAGCGGACGCCCTGGGAACCGTAATCAAACGTAATTTGCTTGCAGAGCCCCACCACGCCGTGCTTGGTGGCGGTGTAGGCCGCGCCGCCGTGACCGGCGATGAGCCCGGCGATGGAGGCGACGAATATGAGGTTGCCGCCCTTGTTTTCAATGAAATGGGGCACAATGGCTTTGGAGATGAAGAAATTGCCGCGCAGGTTGACCGCCATGAGCTTGTCCCACATCTCTTCGCTGGTTTCCAGAAGGGGTTTGTAATAGTCGAAGGCCGCGGCGTTGCTGATGAAGGTGTGCACCCGGCCATAGGTCTTGATGGCCAGGCCGATCATGTTCTCCACTGAGTCTTTATTGGAAATATCCCCTTCCGCCAGAAGGCACTTGGCCCCCTGGCCTCGTAGCTCGTCATAAAGCTTTTGTCCCGCCGCTTCGCCCGGCAGGCAGTTCATGACCACATTGGCCCCTTCCGCCACAAAGGCCCGGCTGATGCCCTCGCCAATGCCTGAAACGCCGCCGGTCACGATGACTGTTTTTCCGTCAAATTTTCCCATGGTACTTCCTGTCTCTGGAAAATAAGGGCGCTTTTCAGTTCAAATGCCAGAGGCATGGAATGAAAAACGCCCCGATGTTTGCAGATGTTATTGATTAGGCAAAGCGCCCGGCGATTTCCTTGAACTCGGCTTCGTTCAGGTCGCGCTTTTCAGCGTAGGACTTGACTTTGACCGCCTGCAGCAGGTCGCCCATCTTCTCTTCGGAAACCGACATCCCGGTCTTCTTCAGCCAGACTTTGAGGTTGTCCTTGCCGCTTTTTTTGCCGACCAACAGGTCAGGTTCCCGGTGGCCGGTAAGCGTCCACTTGTAGGGCAGCATGATCAGCGGGTCAACATCCTTGCAGTTCATCCAAAGGCTGGACGGCAGGCCCGTTTCCCACAGGAAAATCTTGTCGCCCACAATGGGCTTGGTGGGGGCCACCGGGGCCTGGGTCAGCTTGGAGACAAAGCCGGAGAGTTCCTTGAACTGGGTGGTGTCCAGGCCGGTTTTAACGCCGTACATGGCTTCCAGGGCTATGGCCACCGCTTCCAACTGGGCGCCGCCGGCCCGCTCGCCAATGCCGTTGACCGTGACGTGGGCCACTTCCGCCCCGGCGGCCAAGCCCGCGATGGAACTGGAGATGCCCATGCCAAAGTCGTCGTGGAAATGCACTTCCACGGGTTTGTGGGGGTATCTTTCCTTAATCTTGCGCACCCGGTGGGCCGCGCCTTCAGGGGACAAGACGCCGAAGGTGTCCACCAGGGTGATGGAATCAATGTGCCCCTCGGCGATGACCGGATCCAGCAGGCCGAAGAGGAAGCCAAGGTCGGCCCGGGAACTGTCGGCCGGGAAATAGGTCACTTTCAGGCCCATATCCTTGGCGGCCAGGGTGGCCTCGATGGACGACTTGATGGCCCTGTCCTGCTCCCATTTCTTGCCGTGCTTCAACAGGTGCTCGCTGCCGATCATTTCGGCGATGACGCCCTGAACGCCGCATTCCTTGGCCAGCTTCATGTCCACGACCATGTTGCGGACAAAGGCGTAAATGTTGGCTTTCAGGCCCAGACCGCAAATTTCCCGGATGGCTTCGGCGTCTTCCTTCAGCACCGCCGGGGTTCCGGCTTCGATTCTCTGCACGCCCGCTTCGGACAATTTTTTGGCAATGGCCACTTTGTCGTCTTTGGTCAGGATGATGCTGGGCTGCTGCTCGCCGTCGCGCAGGGTGGTGTCGAGAAATTCAACCTTGGCCGGGAATTTAAAATTGCCGGTCACTTCCGGGTCATAGTTCGAGGGACTGACCCACCATTTGCCTTCTTCATGAAAACCCATGTTACGATATCCTCCGTTTAAATGGCTTTGCCCTTCGGCGCCGCCGCCGAAGGGCTTTGGTTTATTTTAAGAACTGGCGCCCAAAATAAGGTTGGGCAGGAACATGACGACATTGGG
>JAITVE010000179.1 GCA_031285975.1 Candidatus Adiutrix sp.
GAAATCGTCCGGGCTTGCCGCGACGCCGAGCGGATTAAAAAATATGTCCTTGACCTGGAATTGGGGCAAAGCCGCAACACCGGCATAGCCGCCGACACGGCTTTGGTGCCGGACGCGGCCAAAGCCGCTCCTGAACAGGTTGGCAACCCCGCCACGGAAAAAGTGTACCTGGACGTGCCTTTCCGGGAAAAGGACGAAGCCAAACAACTTGGGGCCACTTGGGACAGGGACGTCAAAAAATGGTGCGCCCGCCCTGGGGCCGATCTGGACAAGCTGGCCAAATGGCTGCCCCAGCTTGAGGCCGCGCGGGAAACGCTTCAGCAGCCCGAAGGCAATCAGCCGGAAATTTCCCAGGAGAAAGTATTCCTCCAGGTGCCGTACCGGGAAAAAGACCAGGCCAAAGCTTTAGGTGCCGCCTGGGACAAGGAAGCCAAACTCTGGTTCGCGCCTTCCGGCGTTGATTTGACCCCCCTGGCCAAATGGATTCCTGAAAACGAACCCGTTCCGACTCCGGCCCTTGACCCTGTTGATGAATTTGCCCAGGAACTGGCCACAGCCGGTTTCAAGCTGGACGGTTTGCCGGTTATGGACGGTCAGATACAGCGGGCGCCTCTTGAAGGCGGCAAGGCCGGGGCCAAAGACGGGGCCTATTGCGCCCACCTGGACGGACGGCCCAACGGTTGGTTCCACAACCACAAGACCGGCGAACACGTCAAGTGGATAGCTGCCGGACAAACCCTGAGCCCAGAGCAAACGGCAGCTTTGAAAACCGATAACGAACGGCGTCGCTACGAACGGCAAAAAGAGCGGGAACGCGGTTATGAACGTGTGGCCAATAGCATTACTGAAAAAATCTGTTCCGATTCCGTTATCCAGGCCGACCCGGAACATCCGTATCTGAAAGCCAAAGGCGTCAAACCCTTCGGCCTCTATCAGGACCGGGACGGCAACCTCATGGTGGCCGGCCTGGATTTGGCCCACTGCCAACTGCCCGGCCTGGCTTCTCCGGGACAGGAAGGTCCGCCGCGCCGCCCGGAGGCCTTGTCCCCCGGCCTCCGCGTCCAGACTCTCCAGGCTATTGCCCCGGACGGGAAAAAGCATTTCGAGCCCGGCGGCAAAAAAGCGGGCGCCATGCACCTGATCGGCCTGGATCAGTTCAAAAAAATAGCCTTCGAACAGGAACGGGCCGGTAAAGAACCTCTCCTGAATCAATCCGCGCCGGAAATCCTCATGGCCGAGGGCTTCGCCACCGGCGCCAGTTTGCACATGGCCACCGGCAAGCCCGTGGCCGTGGCCTTCGACGCCGGGAACCTCAAGCCTGTGGCCATTCAGTTACGGGAAAAATTCCCCCAGGCCAAAATCATCATCTGCGCGGACAACGACCATAAGGCCAAGAAAAACATCGGCCTGGAAAAGGCCCAGGCTGCGGCCCAGGCCGTCCAGGGCCAGGTGATAAGCCCCGATTTCACCGCTGCGGAAAAGGAAAAGGGCCTGACTGATTTCAATGACCTGCACCGGGAGCGCGGCCTTGAGGCCCTGGCCGCATTGGTGGGCAAAGCGTTGGAGCGGCCCGCCGAAATTACGCAAGCTAAAGGTATGGAACGATGAACGACCCTTTGATATATGACCTGACCGAACAGGTGGAACGCCTGGCCGCCGCCGTTGAAAATCTCGGAGATATTATGAAACCCGAGCCGGATGACGAGCCGCGCGGGCTTGAAACAGCCGACCCGCCGAAAACGGCCTATCTGTCGCTGTTTCTGGAAAGCCTCCCGGCCTGGCAGTACAACGCCCTGCGCCGGAAACTTCTGCCCGCCTCTCTGGCCGCCAAAGTCTTGGGCATTTCCACCGCCCAACTGACTACCCTGGCCAGGCACGGGCGCATCAGGGGCAAGGGCGGCCGTTACGACCTCATGAGTTTGCTGATGTGGCTGGATGCCGATGCCAACCCGGATACGGAGGCTTGCCATGCTCACTAAGGCTTGCTTTTCCAGCGTCAGCGGCGAATGGGCCACGCCCTGGAAGTTCTTCAACCGGCAGTCCGAAAAATACGGCCCCTTCGACCTGGACGTCTGCGCCACTGAGGACAACGCCAAGTGCTGGGATTATATTTCCCCGGAACAGGACGCCCTCAAGCAGCCCTGGCGCGGCCTCTGCTGGATGAATCCCCCTTACGGCAGAGAACTGGGCCAATGGATCCTGAAAGCCTGGCGGGACACAGAAATGCCCGGCCATGCCCGGCGCGTGGTCTGCCTCCTCCCGGCCCGCACCGATACCCGCTGGTGGCATGACTACGTCCAGAAATATGCGGCCCGGATCGAGTTCATCCGGGGCCGCCTCAAATTTGAAGGCGCTTCCAGCAGCGCCCCATTTCCCTCAGCCATAGTCGTGTTCGGAATGCTGGATGCCTGAACTTCAATTCCCCGGAGCGAAGCGTTTCCGTCGTTTTGCTCCGCCGCCTTTGATTATAACCGTGCCCGGCAACCGGGCGCTCGATATACAGGAGTTTTTATGAATCTGCTTATCGTTGAATCACCCGGCAAGGTGAAAAAAATACAGGGATTTTTGGGTGAAAATTTCAAGGTCATGGCCAGCGTGGGCCATGTGCGTGATCTGCCCCAAAAGGAAATCGGCGTGGCTGCGCCTGATTTTACGCCCCGATACGCGCCCACCGAGCGGGGCAGGGAAGTCCTGGCCAAACTGACGGCGGCGGTCAAAGAGGCCGAAACGGTCTACCTGGCCACCGACCCCGACAGGGAGGGCGAAGCCATCGCCTGGCATTTGGCCGAGGCCTTGAAGCTGAAAGACCCGCTCAGGGTCACCTACACCGAACTTACCGAGGCGGCGGTCAAAAAGGCTTTGGAGCATCCCCGCAAAATCGACCTGAACCTGGTCAAGGCCCAGGAGGGGCGGCGCGTCCTTGACCGTTTGG
>JAITVE010000062.1 GCA_031285975.1 Candidatus Adiutrix sp.
ATCTGCGCCCCCCTCTGCGAATAGTTTATACTATGCCGAGGCTGACGGAACAGAAGATTGATATTCAGCACATATCCCCACACGCGTCATTCCGGCGAAAGCCGGAATCCATTTCCAGAGCAGCGCCATGTCAGTTAACCAGATATTGGACGAAAAATACAAAAACCTGCGCGAACTTTTGCGCTCGTACGGCCGCCTAGCCGTGGCCTTTTCGGGCGGCGTGGACAGCGCCTTCCTGTTGAAAGCCGCGACCGAAGCCTTGCCGCCGGAAAATGTGCTGGCCGTCACCGCCCGCGCCGCCATCTTTCCCCGCCGGGAATTCCGTGAAGCCGCCGAACTGGCCGCCGCGTTGCAACTCCGCCACCTGACGGCAGACCTGGACTTTGTAACAATCCCGCAACTGGCCGAAAACCCCCCAGACCGCTGCTACCACTGCAAAAAGGCCCTCTTCCAGACCATGATCCGCGAGGCCGGAGCCCAAGGATTCCCCCTGGTAGCCGACGGAGGCAACCTCGACGACGCCGATGACTTCCGCCCCGGAGCCCGCGCCGTCCGCGAACTGGGGGTGCGGAGCCCCTTGAAAGAAGCCCGGCTAACCAAAGCCGACATCCGCCGCTTATCAGCCGAACTGAACCTTCCCACCTGGAACAAACCCGCCTGCGCCTGCCTGGCCTCGCGCTTCCCCTATGGCCAGCCCATCACCGGCGAGCAGCTAAAACAGGTGGAGCAAGCCGAGGAACTGCTTCTGTCCCACGGCTTCCGCGACATCCGCGTCCGCTGCCACGGCCCCGTGGCCCGCATTGAAGTCGGCTCCGACGAACGCAGCAGCTTCTTCGATGAAGCCTTCATGGACACCATAGACGCCGCCCTCCGCGCCCTGGGCTTCACCTTTGTCTCCCTCGACCTGCGCGGCTTCCGCTCCGGCGGCTTCAACCACTCCGTAGACCCGGCCACCCTGGAAAAATACCGCCAGTAAAAAATGAACCGCCACTTCCAATAAAAAACCCGCCGGAGCGGGTTTTTTATTGGAAGTATGGTGATGCGCCGGGCGGTTACAGGCCGACGGGGGCCAGGGCGTCGTCCAGCGACAGGGGGAGGCGGGAGATGAGACGGCGGGCGGCCTCACGGGGGCGGTGCTTTTCGGCGCCGGTCTCTTCCAGGAGGCCGGGCTGGGCCAGGGCGGAGGCCAGGAAGCGGCGGTTCAACTCGTGCCCGGGCTTGTGGATGATGAAGTGGCCCATGATGCGGTTCCCGGCCATGGCCATGTCGCCGATGAAATCCAGGATTTTGTGGCGGACGAATTCATCGTCATAGCGCAGGCCGCCGGGGTTCAAGATGCCGTCGTCGCCGACCACCACGGCGTTGTCCAGCGAGCCGCCCTTAGCCAGGCCCTGGCTGTGCATCATTTCCACATCCTGCAGGCGGCAGAAGGTGCGGGAGCGGCTGATTTCGCAGACAAAAGCCGCTTCGGAATCCGTATAGAAAAAGCAGTGGCGGCCGATGGCCCCGCCGAAGTCGATGTGGGCTTCCACGGAAAACTGCCGGGCCGGGCGCACTTCGATGGATTTGTCCCCGGCGGTGATTTTGTAGGGCCGGGTGACTTTCAGAAACCGGCGGGGGGCGCTCAGGTCGGCCAGCCCGGCTTCACCGATGAGGCGCACCCACTCATCGGCGGAGCCGTCGAAAACCGGCAGTTCCGGGCCGTCGGCTTCCACCGTGAGGTTATCCACGCCCAGGGCCGATAGGGCGGCCATGAGGTGCTCCACGGTGCTGACGCGGTTTTCGCCCCGGCCCAGGGTGGTGGCCAGGGTGGTGCTGGTGACGTTTTCCGGCAGGGCGCGGATGGCCGCAGCGTCCGCCAAATCCACACGGCGGAAGGTGACGCCGCTGTCGACCGGGGCCGGGCGGAGGGTGACGGAAATGTTCCGACCGGTGTGGAGGCCGAGCCCCTGGGCTGATATAGTGTTTTTAAGGGTTTTTTGCATACTCATAACTGTCTCTCAAACTGACCTGTCGCTGTACTGTTATGTGGAGGTCAGCAAGATAAATAGCAAGTCCCGTGCCATCTGACAAAAGGCTTGAGCTTACAAAATATTGTGTAATTTCAATAATTTAAAAGCAGTCCCCTCAGTCTTTTTGTTCGCAAACCTTCATGTGTGGGCAAAACACCACACCCACTGCGGCCCTCCCGCCACACCGGGGAGGCGGAGGCTATAATTGGCTGGGAAGACATGGAGCTCAACATTTAAACACAGAAGTCTCTATGACGTTTTAATTGTAAACCGCTCTAATAAGCGGATATTTGCGAAAAAGCTGATAGTCTGGTATTATCACTCAAGATAATTACCTCTAGTAGCCCCCGGTGACACGGATAGAAGTCGATGTCCAAACCCTGTCAAAAATTAGATTTGCCCGACGACCGGCCTTTCAACGAGGCCAAGGGCCCGGCCTATCTGCGGCTGGCGGGCAGCTTGAAGCAAAAGATTGCCAGCGGCGAATACCAGCCCGGCGCGAAAATCCCCTCCGAATCCGCCATCAGCAAATTTTACTGCCTCTCGCCCATGACCGTGCGGCAAGCCGTGGGTTTGCTGGCTGAGCAGGGGCTCCTGAAGCGGGTGCACGGCAGCGGCACCTACGTCTGCGGGCCGGACTGGACGCGGGCCACCTTCACCCTGGAAGGGCTTCTGGAACTCTTGCACGACAAGAGCGGCATCAGCATAAAGATTTTGCGGGCCTCCATGCGGCGGGCCGGGCTCCAGGCCTCGGCGGCTTTGAACGTGGTGGAGGGCACCCCCATCATCTCCCTGATGCGCCTGGTCTCCCACGAGGGGCGGCCGTTTTTGCTGAACAAGGCGGCGTTGCGCTTCGACCCCCGTTCGCCCATTGTGGAATCGGAATTGGAAGTGTCCTCGCTCTCGGGCCTGTTCACCGGCGAGGGCAACAGCTTCATCAAAAAGGCTTTGCTGCTGGTGGAGCCCTGCCTCCTGTCGCCGGTGGAAGCCGGGCACCTGAAAATCGAAACCGAAACCGCCGCCTTTAAAATCAACTACACCTTTTATGATTACACTGATTCCCCGGTGGGTTCCGGCTGGTTCCTGGCCCCCAAAACCGCCGTGCAGCTTCGCACCCGCATCGGCGTTTGGGACGATTGATACCGCCGCCGTCGCTTTGGTGATGTCCACACTGCTTAGCCGAGCGCCGTGCCCTCCGAACATATTGGGAGCGCCATGAAAATCAATAAAATCAACATCGTCATCGACTGCCCGGACGCAGGGGCGCTGGCCGCGTTTTACCAAAAATTCCTGGGCTGGGAACTGAGCCACCCGCCGGGGAACGGCTGGGCGGGCCTAACCTCGCCCGAGGGCACGGTGATGGCCTTTCAGGAAGTGGCCGATTACCAGCCGCCGGTGTGGCCCTGGCAGCCGGGCCGCCCGGGGCAGATGCTGCACCTGGACTATTGGGTGGACGACCTGGAAACCGGCGTGCGCCACGCACTGGACTGCGGCGCGGTGCTGGCCGAAACGCAGTTTTTCGCCACCTCCCGGACGTTCTTCGACCCCGCCGGGCACCCCTTCTGCATCGACACGGCGGAGCCGGAACCGGGCTCGGGCGACGGCGATTGACCGGCTTTCGTGCCTGTGGTTTTTTTTCATTCAATATGCTATAGTAAAACCGTTTACATGCCGAGCCCCGGAAGGGTTTTTACGCCGCCGTAACCGTGGCGATGCCCAAGCGGCTCGGCCGGGTACAAAATGTAACGCCTTCTCACATTGGGAGGCTCGGCGTATCCATACCTTAGCTCCTCAGCCTCGCACGCCGACTTCTTATGAACAACTCGAAAAGCGGAGGGTCTTTCATGCCCTTGGGTTCAGGCCAAAGCGTATTAATAGTTGACGATTCCCCCATCATGCGGCAGATGCTCGTCCAGATTTTCAGCGGCGAGGGCTTCGAGGTGGTCGGCGAAGCCGCCGACGGCTCGGAGGCCATCACCATGTTCGAGCAACTGCGGCCCGACTTGACCACCCTGGACATCGTCATGCCCAAAATGCGCGGCATTGAGGTTTTGGAACAGATTATGGCCAAATACCCCGACTCGCGCATCATCATGGCCTCCTCGGTCTCCGACGCCCGCACGGTCATGCACTGCCTGAAAATGGGGGCCAAGCAATACATCACCAAACCCTATGACGAGGCCAAAATCATGACCGCCGTCAAAAAGGCCCTGAACATCGAGGCCCCGGCCTGAACCCGGCCCGCCCGACCGTGCTCACTAACCCGGCCCGCCCGGCCTGACCCGCGCAACTTGATTTTTTAACGGGGATATCCATGAGCGTAACCGACGAGAATTTAGCTGAATTGTTTGAACAGTACAAAGATGAAGTCCGCGAGACCATCGGTACGTTAGACAATGAGCTGGTGGCCATCGAGCAGGATCCCACGTCCAGCGAGACCATCTTTTCGCTGTTCCGGCACATGCACTCCCTGAAGGGCTCTTCCAAGATGTTCAATGTGGACAACATTGCCCACATCGCCCACCGCCTGGAAGACCTGATGTCGATGATTGACAAGAACAACTCCATCCTCACCAAGCACCCCAAAATTGTGGATTTGCTGTTCAAGGGCAATGATATTTTCCGCGAAATCATCGCCCGCCTGGAAGAGGACATCACCTTCACCCACCTGACGCCGGAGCACACCGCCTTTATCGGCGAAATCCAGTCCCAGATCGATAAAATCAACCGGCGTGATTCCCAACTGGTCGAGTCCGCCCGCAAGCTGCTGGAAGACCTGGAGAGCGTGGTGCCGTCGCTGGAGGAAACCGAGGCGGATCTTATCAAGCGGGCCATGGCCGACGTTTCCGCCGGGCTCACCCTGGCCACCCTGGAAGAGGCGGGCTCCAACCAGATTCGCTTCCACTACAACGGCGTTGACCTCACCAACGATGTGCGGGCCCTGGAAGAGCTGCTGGAAAAATTCAAGGCCGGGAAAGCCGCCGCCGAGGACACGAAAGCCCTCATCGACGTGGTGGGCAACCTGTATAACAGCTTGGCCGACGTGGCCACGGAAGACGCGCAGAACCTCATTGCCGAACTCGGCGACGGCCTGATGATGATTAAAGAGCACGACCTGGAAATCGACCAGATGATGATCGAGTTTTTCAGCGCCATCCTGGCCGACCTGAAGGAAAAATTCCAGGTGGAAGTGGTGGCCCCGGCGGCTTCCGACCAGCGCCGGAAAAGCTCCAAAAGCTCGGACGCCTCCCCCAAGGAGCCCCAGGTCAAAACCATCCGCGTGGACGAATCCAAAATCGACCAGTTCCTCGACTCGGTGGGCAAGCTCATCACCAAGAGCGAGAACCTGAACCACCTCCAGTTCTCCTTCCGCCAGGCGGGCCTGAACACCAGCCTGATGCGCGATTTTACCACTGTCTCCCGCACCATCTCCAATGATATCGTCAACCTCCAGCGTTCCATCATGGAAGTGCGGCAGGTGGAAATTAACAACATCCTGAAAAAATTCCCCCGCCTGGTGCGCGATATTTCCCACAAAATCAACAAAGAGGCCGAGCTCACCATTGAAGGCGAGCGGGTGCCCATCGACAAGAGCTTGCTGGACGATGTGGAACAAGCCATGGTGCACATCGTCCGCAACGCCGTGGATCACGGGCTGGAAACCCCGGACGAGCGCCTGGCCGCCGGGAAGAACCGCCGGGGCACCATCAACATCAACGTCACCCAGGAAGAGGCCTCCATCTTCATTGAAGTGGCTGACGACGGGCGCGGCCTGAACCTGGACAAGGTGAAGAGCAAAGCCGTGGATCGGGGGCTTTTGACCGCCGACCAGGCCGCCTCTATGCCCGACAAAGAGGCGGAAATGCTCATCTTCCGCTCCGGCCTCTCCACTAAAGACCAGGCCACCGACCTCTCCGGCCGGGGGGTGGGCATGGACGTGGTCATGACCAACCTCAAAAAGTGGAACGGGGAAGTGGTGGTGAATAACAACCCCGGCCACGGCCTGTCCGTGGGGCTGCGGCTCCCCATCACCAACACGCTGCTGACCAAGGAAGCCATTCTCCTGCGGGTGGGGGAAAGCATTTTCTGCCTGCCGCTGGAATACGTGAGCGAAATCGTCACCGTGCCCGCCGAGGACATCCACCTGCACAAGGAACACGCCGTTTTCCGCCACCGGG
>JAITVE010000208.1 GCA_031285975.1 Candidatus Adiutrix sp.
GACATCCTGCGGGCCGTGCCCGGCCTGGAACTGGTGGAAATGGAGGGCGCGGACAGCTGCTGCGGCGGGGCCGGTTCCTACGGCTTCAGCCACCCGGGCATGTCCGGCCGCATCGCCGCCGCCAAGGCGGCCAATATCGCTGCCACCGGGGCCGACATCCTGGCCGTGTCCTGCCCGGCCTGCACCCTGCAACTGGGGGCCGGCCTCCGCCGCGCCGGGCGGCCCGTCCAGCTGCGCCACCCCGTGGAGCTCCTGGCCGAAGCCGCGAAAAAATGAGGCAAATATTCGATATTTTTCTCTCCGGGCCGCGCTTTGTGCTATACTCAAAGCACCCCGAGAGAGAGCGGCCGTGACGGCCGGATATTTATAAAACATGGTTGCCGGGGCTGGGTTGTATCCCACGCCCCGGCTTTTTTTCATACCCCCAAGGAGGATTGTCATGTCTATGAAGTCTTTGTTGACCATGGCGGCGCTCATGCTGGCCATCGGCGCCTTTGCCCTGCCTGCTTTCGCCGAGCCCGCCCAGGCGGTGCCCTTTGCCTCTATTCCCGGCATCAAGGTCGGGCACGTGACCGACCTGGAAAACGGCACGGGCTGCACGGTGGTGATTGCCGAAAACCCGGTGGGGGCCATCGGCGGCGTGGACGTGCGGGGCGGCTCCCCCGGCACGCGGGAAACCGATTTGCTCGACCCCACCAAAACCGTGCAGACCGTGAACGCCGTGGTGCTGGCCGGGGGCAGCGCCTTTGGCCTGGGCGCGGCGGACGGCGTGATGGAATTTTTGGAAAAGCAAAAAATGGGCGTTGACGTGGGCATGACCGTGGTGCCCATTGTACCCTCGGCCATTTTGTTCGACCTCGGCTTCGGCAACGCCTTTGTGCGGCCCGACAAAGCCATGGGCTTTAAAGCGGCTGAAAACGCCTTCAAAAACCTGCCCTGGAAAGACGGCAACACCGGCGCGGGCACGGGGGCCACGGTGGGCAAAGGCGCGGCGGCCATTGGCGGCAAGCCCATGCAGGGCGGGCTCGGCTCCTATGCCTTTAAATTCGGCGAACTGTATGTCGGGGCCATTGTCGCGGTGAATGCGGCGGGCAACATTGTGAACCCGGACACGAGCGAAATCGTGGCCGGGGCGGTCAGGGACAACACCTTCATCGACCTGGAAGCCTGGACGATGGACAGCCGCTATGAGGCCCCCAAAGCGGCGGAAAACACCACCATCGGCCTTATTGTGACCAACGCCAACCTGACCCAGGCCCAGGCCAAAAAGCTGGCCGAAATGGCGCAGGACGGCTATGCCCGGGCCATCCGCCCGACGCACACCGCCTCTGACGGCGACACGGTTTTCGCCATGGCCCTCGGCGGCGTGGAATCGTCCTCAAAGACCTGGAACCGAGTGGACGTGAACATGAACCTTTTGGGCGTGCTGGCCGTCAACGCCATGGAAGCGGCCATCGTCAGCGCGGGCCAAAACGCGGAAACCCTCCTGGGCGTTCAGGGCGCGGCCTCCCTGAAGACGCAGCCCGCCCAGCCGAAGAAGTAACCGCATCTCATGGCTATGAGGTGAGAGGGCCGGAGTCAATCGGTTTGATTGACCCCGGCCTTTGATTTTCACCGCGCCGCAGCCCCCAACCGCGCCTCCGCCAGCGCCAGCCGCGCCCGGCCACCCGGCGCCGAATAGATTATCTCTAACCGCTCAACGCTAAAACCATTATCCTGCAACAGTTTCAGCAATTCGTCGCGGCGGGCGGCGGGGAGCATCACCGCCGCTCTGCCGCCGGGGGCCAGCAGGCGTGCCAGGGTTTGCAGCAGTTCCGCAAGGCTGCCGTGCCGTTCGCGGCGGGCCGCGTCGGCGGAGGGATGGCGGCTGGGGCGGCCGGAATGGAGGGTGAAGTATGGCGGGTTGACCATGACGTAGTCCAGCGGGCCGCCGAAGTCATCCGGGGTCACGTCCCGCCAGTCGCTGTGGAGGATATGCAGTTTTGCCGTTGTCCGCTTTTGGTAGAGGGCGGCGTTTTTCGCCAGCGAGTCCTGGAAATCCGCGCCCTGCTCCACAAAGAAAAAGTGCCGGGCCTGGGGGGCCCGGCCCTTTTCCAGGGCGCAGAGGCCCACCACGCCGCAGCCAGCCCCGAAATCGGCCAGCCGCGCCAGGCCTTCAGCCCGCACGAAGTCGGCCAGGAGGATGGAATCCGTTGAAAAACGGTAGCCGTTTTCGGGCTGGTGGAAATTTTCCACCGCGTCAAAGAGCGGCTGATGCGGGGCTGTCGTTATCAATGGTTACGCCTGATATTTTTTAAGCAGGATGGGCGGTGGCGCCGGCAAAAGGCTTCTCTGGAAATGGATTCCTGCCTCCGCAGGAATGACGGCGGGGGCGGTGAGGGGCTTGGTTGGCAACACCAGCGAAAGGCATGGATACCGGCTTTCGCCGGTATGACGAGGCAGAGAGAAAATTTCACAGAAAACTCAAAAGATGGCGCGGGGGCGGGTGCCGTCCTGGGGGCCGATGACGCCTTCGCGCTCCATGTCTTCAATGATGCGGGCGGCCCGGTTGTAGCCGATGCGCAGGTGGCGCTGCACGTGGGAGATGGTGGCCTTTTGGGTGCGGCGCACCAGTTCCACGGCTTCCTCGTATTTTTCGTCGCGTTCGCCGCCGCCTTCGCCATCGCTGTCCGCGTCCGGGAGCGACAGGTCTTCCAGGTAATCCGGCGGGCCCCAGTCGCGGATGAAGTCGGTGACGCGCTTAATTTCGTCGTCGGAGACGAAGGAGCCGTGCAGGCGGCGCAGTTTGGCCACCCCCGGCGGCAGGTACAGCATGTCCCCGGCCCCGAGGAGCTTTTCCGCGCCCTTCTGATCCAAAATCGTGCGGGAGTCGATGCCCGAAGAGACCTGGAAGGAGATGCGCGTGGGCATGTTGGCCTTGATGATGCCCGTCAGCACGTCAACCGAGGGCCGCTGGGTGGCCAGAATCAAGTGGATGCCGCAGGCGCGGGCTTTTTGGGCCAGGCGGGTGATGTACACTTCCACCTCTTTGGCCGCCACCATCATCAGGTCGGCCAACTCGTCGATGATGATGACCAGGAAGGGCATTTCGCGGGGCGGCTCTTCCTCGGCCTCGGGCCGCTCGGGGTCGGCGCTTTTCACCTTCGACGGCTTCCAGTCCTTCAGTTCGGCCCGGATTTTCTCATTAAACGTCTCGATATTGCGCACGCCTTTTTCGGCCAGGAGCTTATAGCGCAAGTCCATCTCGGCCACGGCCCACTTAAGGCCCAGCGTGGCTTCAGAGGGGTCGGACAGCACGGGATAGATGAGGTGCGGGATGTCCTTGTACAGGGTCAGTTCCACGCACTTGGGGTCAATCATCAAAAAGCGCACCTTGTCCGGCGGGGCCTTGTAGAGTATGGACATAATCATGGAGCCCAGGCCCACGGACTTGCCGCTGCCCGTGGCCCCGGCGATCAAAAGGTGCGGCATTTTGGCCAAATCCGCCACCACCGGCGTGCCCATGATGTCCACGCCCAGGACGAGGGTGAGGAGGGATTTGGCCTCGCGGAAGGCCGGGCTCTCCACAATTTCCTTAAAAGCCACCAGCCGCCGCTTGGGGTTGGGGATTTCAATGCCGATGGCCGCCTTGCCCGGCAGGGGCGCCACCACGCGGATGGAGATGGCCCGCATGGCCATGGTCAGGTCGTCCGACAGCCCCGCCACCTTGGATATCTTGATGCCCGGCGCGGGCTGGTATTCGTACATGGTGATGACCGGCCCGCCGGAAACCTCCAGCACCCGGCCCTCCACCCCGAAGTCCCGCAGTTTGGA
>JAITVE010000065.1 GCA_031285975.1 Candidatus Adiutrix sp.
TGCCCGGGCCCGGCGAGGCGGGCCGGGCTATTGACCAGGCCCTGGCCGCCCTGGCCGTGAAAATCGGTATGGAGCGCCACTGCGGCTCGGTGGAGGCCGTCTACACCAGCACCGGCCAGGCCTGGGCCCAAACCGGGAAGGACTTGAGCAACGTGGCCTGCGTCATCGGCACCGGCGGCCCCATCATCAACGCCGCCGCGCCGGAAAAAGCGCTGGCCGGGGCTGTCCAGTCCCCGGCTGATTTGAATTTGCTGAAACCGCTTCATCCGCAATTGCGGGTGGACGCGAAATATATCCTGTCGGCTATGGGTTCCCTGTCGAGAGTCGAGCCCGAAACGGCCCTGCATATTATGTTGGAAGAACTGAGGCCCGACGCGTAAGGCGCGGCCGGAAATTAGAGGGATACTGCAATGGCGCCCGTTCTGAAGAATGAAAAACTGAGTGATGACTTGTTTTATGGCCTCCAGAAGGAAGTGCTGCAAGGCTGGCCGACCGGCGAGGAAGTCGATTTCAAGGACGCTGTAAAATATCAGGGTGAAATCCCCAAGGCCAAACGCTTTTCCGAAAAGCTCGACAAGGCCGACCGCGAACGCGCCACGCTGATTCAGCCTCGCGCCGGGGTGGCCCTGCCCGACGACCACATCGAGCTTTTGCGGTACCTGGAAACCGAGGGCGAGGCGGATTTGCTCCCCACCACCATCGACAGCTACACCCGCCACAACCGTTACCAGGAAGCCCAGACCGGCATTGAGGAGAGCAAGAAATACAAGCGCTCCCTGTTGAACGGCTTCCCGGCCGTCAACCACGGCGTGGCCGTGTGACGCAAAGTCACTTCCGCCGTCAAAAGCCCGGTGCAGGTGCGCCACGGCACCCCGGACGCGCGGCTTTTGGCCGAAATCGCCATCGCGGGCGGCTTCACCTCCTACGAAGGCGGCGGCATTTCCTACAACATCCCCTACGCCAAAGAGCATTCTTTGGAAAAAACCATTTATGACTGGCAGTACTGCGACCGCCTCATCGGCATCTATGAGGAAGCCGGCGTCCGCATCAACCGCGAGCCCTTCGGCCCCCTCACCGGCACCCTGGTGCCGCCGTGCATTTCCCACGCCGTGGCCGTCATCGAGGCCCTCTTGGCCGCCGCCCAGGGCGTGAAGCACCTCACCGTGGGTTATGGCCAGTGCGGCAACATCATTCAGGACGTGGCCGCCATCAAGTCCCTGAAAAGCCTCACCGAGCGTTATCTGAAAGATAACGGCTTCACCGACGTGGTGGTCACCACCGTGCTCCACCAGTGGATGGGCGGCTTCCCGCAGGACGAAGCCAAGGCCTTTGGGGTCATCTCCTGGGGCGCGGCGGCGGCGGCTTTGTCCGGGGCCACTAAGGTCATCGTCAAGACCCCCCACGAGGCCATGGGCGTGCCCACCAAGGAAGCCAACGCCCTGGGCCTGAAGGCCACCCGCCAGGTGGTCTCCATGCTCAGCGACCAGAAGCTTTTGAACATCGCCGAGGTCGAGGCGGAAGTGCGCGTCATTGAAGAGGAAGTGAAGGCCATCATGGACGCCACCCTGGAAATAGGGCAGGGCGACCTGGCCCAGGGCGCGGTGCGGGCCTTTGCCGCCGGGCTCATCGACGTGCCCTTTGCCCCCAGCAAATTCAACGCCGGGAAACTCCTCCCCGCCCGCGACATGACCGGGGCCGTGCGCATTTTGGACTGCGGCCGCCTGCCCTTTTCCGAAGAGCTGAAAACCTTCCACCGCACCAAGCTCGAAGAGCGCGGCAAAGCCGAGCGCCGCCCCGTCAGCTTCCAGATGGTGGTGGACGACATTTACGCGATTGGAAAAGGAAATTTGGTCGGCCATCCCAGGTGATGTGCCCTCCCTCCGTCATTCCGGCGAAAGCCGGAATCCATTGCCAGTGAAACCTCTTGTCGGTTCACCGTCACTGCTCTGGAAATGGATTCCTGCCTCCGCAGGAATGACGGTGTTAATGGACGATCTTTGGGGGCGATTCCTTTTATTCTAAAGTGGTCGCCCCAGCGCATATACTAGTTTTGGATTGCCACCATCCCAACCGCGGCCGATATAGTGACTCGACCGAACCCTGGAGATTCTTATGAAAATAGTTGACATGGTTTGTTCCGCCGGGCTGACCGGCTTTTACTTTGACGACCAGAAAGCCATTAAGGGCCAGGCCGTGGCCGACGGCAGCAGCTATGTCGGCGAGCCGGTGACCCCCGGCTTCACCAAAGTGCGCCAGGCGGGCGAGTCGGTTTCCGTGCTGCTGGTGCTGGAAGACGGGCAGACGGCCTGGGGCGACTGCGCGGCCGTGCAGTATTCCGGCGCGGGCGGCCGCGACCCCCTGTTCCTGGCCAAGGACTTCATCCCCATCATTGAGAAGGAAATCCGCCCGCTCTTGGTGGGCAAAGAGATCACCACTTTTCGCAAAATGGCCGAAGAAGTTGATCTGCACACCACCGCCGACGGCAAAAAAATGCACACCGCCATCCGCTACGGCGTGACCCAGGCCGTGCTGGACGCGGTGGCCAAAAGCCGGCACAAGCAAATGGCCCAGGTGGTGGCCGACGAATACGGCCTCAAACTGGCCACGCAGCCCATCCCGGTTTTTTGCCAGTCCGGCGACGACCGCTACCTCAACGCCGATAAAATCATCATGAAGGGCGCGGCTGTACTGCCCCACGCCCTCATCAACAACGTCAAGGACAAGCTGGGTGAAAACGGCGAAAAGCTCAAGGCCTACATTGAGTGGTTAGCCAAGCGCATCGAGACCTTGAAGCCCCGCGTTGATTACCACCCGGTCATGCACATCGACGTTTACGGCACTTTCAGCCTGGCCTTCAACAACGATTTTGACAAAATCGTGGACTATCTGGCCACCCTGGAACAGGCCGCCAAACCCTTCCACCTGCGCATTGAAGGCCCGGTGGACATGGGCGACCGCCAGAAGCAGATTGAGGCCCTGCGCGACATCCGCGCCAAGCTGGACGCGAAAAAGATCGACGTGGAAATCGTGGCCGACGAATGGTGCAACACCCTGGAAGACGTGCGCGATTTTTCCGACAACAAAAGCGGCCACATGATTCAGATAAAAACCCCCGACCTGGGCGGTATCAACAACGCTATTGAGGCCGTTATCTACTGCAAGCAAAAGGGCATGAAAGCCTACCTCGGCGGCACCTGCAACGAAACCGAGCGCTCGGCCCAGGTCTGCACCCACGCGGCCATGGCCACCAGCCCCGACCAGTGCCTGGCCAAGCCCGGCATGGGCGTGGACGAAGGCCTGATGATTGTGTATGATGAAATGCAGCGCATCCTGGCCCTGGCGCGGATTGGGAGATGAGTATGCGGGAAATGAAAATTCTTTCGCCCACGGCTATCCTGGGCTACGGCTTCCCGGAAGCCTCCTTCAACGAAGGCTTGCGCCGCAACCCGGACGTGATTGCCGTGGACGCGGGCTCCACCGACCCGGGCCCCTACTATCTCGGCTCCGGCCATTCCTTCACCGACCGCCAGGCCGTCAAGCGCGATTTGGCCCTGATGATCCCC
>JAITVE010000276.1 GCA_031285975.1 Candidatus Adiutrix sp.
GATAAAAGGCAGGGCGGCGCGGTTCAAGCCATTGGCCGCAAACGGGAAGAGCTTTCCGCGCAACTGGCGGAATTGCGTTGCCCGGAAATGATTAACGCCCGCTTTCACCTGGAAGCCAGGGGCAGCGGAGAGACCGTGCTGGTTTCGATACGGGACGGTTCGGCGGGCTACCCTGGCCGCCCGGTTTTGCGCGGCCTGGACTTGGATGTCGGCTCAAAAAAACGCCTGGCCCTGGTTGGCCCCAACGGCAGCGGCAAAACCACCCTGATGCGGGCCATCATGGGCGATGGCGAAATTATTCGCAGCGGCCAATGGCGCAGCCCCTCGCCCGAAGATATCGGCTATGTGGATCAGCACTACGGGAATTTGGAGCCGGGCCGCTCGGCCCTGGAAATCATGGCCGGGGCCCGGCGGGACTGGACGGATGGCGAAATCCGCAGG
Organism: Candidatus Adiutrix sp.; assembly: GCA_031285975.1. Lineage (GTDB taxonomy): Bacteria > Desulfobacterota > Desulfarculia > Adiutricales > Adiutricaceae > Adiutrix. The sequence goes on from JAITVE010000276.1 coordinate 442, forward strand.
CATCTGGCTGATTTTCTCTTCAGGAAAAATGAGGAAGTCGAAATTCAGACCCAATACCTTTCCGGCGGCGAACGGGCCCGGCTGTCCCTGGCCAGGATAGCCGCCCGCCCGCCCAAACTCCTGCTTTTGGACGAAATAACCAATAATATTGATATGGATACGCGCCGCCAGATCGGGGCCGTCCTGTCCGGCTACCCGGCGGCCATGATCTGCATTTCCCATGACGAAGATTTTTTGGATGAAATTGAAGCGGAACGGTGGGAGATTCAATAATAAAGGGGGAACCCCTCGCGGAGCTCCCCCTTTGGTTAGCCGGTGTGGCTGGTGGGCATTAATACATGCCGCCCATACCGCCCATGCCGCCCATGCCGCCGCCGGGCATGGCCGGAGCGGCTTTGTCGTCCTTCTTCTCGGCGATCATGCACTCGGTGGTGAGCAAGAGGGAAGAGACGGAGGCCGCGTTCTGCAGCGCGAAGCGGGTCACCTTGGCCGGGTCGATGACGCCGGAGGCCATCAGGTCTTCGTATTCGCCGGTCTCGGCGTTGAAGCCGTTGCCGTCTTTCAGGCCTTTGACTTTTTCCACGATAACGCTGCCTTCAAAGCCGGCGTTGGCGGCAATCTGGCGCAGGGGCTCTTCCAGGGCGCGGCGGATGATGCTCACGCCCTGAGCGGCTTCGCCTTCGGCCTTCAGGCCGTCCAGAGCGGGCAGGGCCCGAACCAGGGCCACGCCGCCGCCGGGGACGATGCCTTCTTCCACCGCGGCGCGGGTGGCGTTCAAGGCGTCTTCGACGCGGGCTTTCTTTTCCTTCATCTCAATTTCGGTGGCCGCGCCGACATTGATGACGGCCACGCCGCCAATCAGCTTGGCCAGGCGTTCCTGGAGCTTTTCGCGGTCGTAATCGCTGGTGGTTTCCTCAATCTGGGCGCGAATCTGCTTGACGCGGCCTTCCAGAGCGGCTTTGGCACCGGCGCCGTCCACGATGGTGGTGTTGTCTTTGTCAACGCTGATTTTCTTGGCCTGGCCCAGGTCTTTCAGGGTGATGGCTTCCAGCTTGATGCCCAAATCTTCGCTGATGACCTTGCCGCCGGTGAGCACGGCGATGTCTTCCAGCATGGCCTTGCGGCGGTCGCCGAAGCCGGGGGCCTTGACGGCGCAGGTGTTCAGGGTGCCGCGCAGCTTGTTGACCACCAGGGTGGCCAAGGCTTCGCCGTCCACGTCTTCAGCGATAATCAGAAGCGGACGGCCCTGCTTGGCAATCTGTTCCAGAATGGGCAGCATGTCTTTCATGTTGCTGATCTTTTTTTCCACCAGCAAGAGGAAGGCGTCTTCCAGGTGAGCCACCATTTTTTCGGGGTCGCTGACGAAGTAGGGGGACAGGTAGCCGCGGTCGAACTGCATACCCTCGACCACGTCCAGGGTGGTGTCCATGCTCTTGGCTTCCTCAACGGTGATGACGCCTTCTTTGCCCACTTTGTCCATGGCCTCGGCGATGATGTTGCCGATGGTCTGGTCGTTGTTGGCGGAAATGGTGCCGACCTGGGCGATTTCCTTCTGGTTTTTGGTGGCCTTGCTCATTTTTTTGAGCTCGCCGGTCACGGCTTCCACGGCCATGTCAATGCCGCGTTTCAGGGCCATGGGGTTCAAGCCGGCGGCGACCAGCTTCTGGCCTTCGCGGTAGATGGCCTGGGCCAGCACGGTGGCGGTGGTGGTGCCGTCGCCGGCCACATCGGAAGTCTTGGAGGCGACTTCCTTCACCATCTGGGCGCCCATGTTCTCGAACTTGTCTTCGAGTTCCACTTCCTTGGCCACGGTCACGCCGTCTTTGGTGATGTTGGGCGCGCCGAAGGTTTTCTCAAGAATGACGTTGCGGCCTTTGGGGCCCATGGTCACCTTGACCGCGTCGGCCAGGGTGTCGACGCCGCGCATAATGGCTTCGCGGGCCTTGACGTTGTATTTGATCTCTTTAGCAGCCATGAGATTATCTCCTTTGTACTTTTTATGATAACGGTGAAGGTCAAAAACTGGGGCGCTTTTTGCCGCCCATACCCGGCTTTACCGCGTGCGCGTCGCCGAAGTTGCGGCGGAGCAAGGCCCCACTTGGGGCTTAGTTGAAGACGCCGAAGATGTCGTCTTCGCGGAGGATGAGGTATTCCTCGCCTTCGACCTTGATTTCGGTGCCGGCGTATTTGCCGAAGAGCACGGTTTCGCCGACATTGACCGCCGGGGTGATGCGGGTGCCGTTATCCAGGAGCTTGCCCTGGCCGATGGCCACAACTTTGCCCTGCTGGGGTTTTTCCTTGGCGGTGTCGGGGATGATGATGCCGCCTTTGGTGGTTTCTTCTTCTTCCAGGCGTTTGACCAGAATGCGGTCAGACAAAGGACGAACGTTCATGCCTGAACTCCTTTTCCGAATGTTATTAATGTGATGCGGGGTAAAAATCCCGGTAAAAAACGATTAGCACTCGCGGGGCGAGTCTGCTAACGGTGAAAATATAACCATCGGCAGATGATTGTCAAGCGAGGATGGCGATTTTTATGAATTATTTCATAAAACAGCATTATTGACCGCCTGTGGTTTTTTTGCCACAACTTCTGCATCGGTGCGCCTGTCGGTTTCTTCTTGCAAATTTCAGGAATTTTTTATAATATGGCGGGACGATTGGAATAGAGCAAGTCCGCATTTAACCTGGCCGCTCCAGGCTGGTTTTAAGAAAGATTTGCGGCTTATTGCAATGTCCATTGGACTATAACTTACGACACTTGGAGGTCACTATCATGGGTTGGGACATTAAAGTTGACGCCGACAAATGCAACGGCGACGGCGCTTGCAAAGACGCTTGCCCGGTTGACGTTTACGAAATCAAAGGCGGCAAGGCCGTGCCGGTCAACGCCGACGAATGCCTGGGCTGCGAATCCT
>JAITVE010000303.1 GCA_031285975.1 Candidatus Adiutrix sp.
CGGGGCCATTGAGCGGGAGGCTGAACTGCGCGCGGAATACGAGCGCTACCAAAGCCAGTACGATGATTTGACCCGCGCCGCCAATGACCTCAAGGACAGCATCCAGCGCATCAACCACACCTGCCGCCTGCGTTTTGCCGAAACGTTCAGGCAGGTGGACGTGAAATTTCGGGAAATTTTCCCCATTCTCTTCGAAGGCGGCGAGGGCTGGCTCAGCCTCACCGACGAAAGCGACCCCCTGGAAAGCGGCGTGGAAATCCACGTGCATCCGCCGGGCAAAAAAGTGCTGGTGATGAGCTTACTTTCGGGCGGCGAAAAGGCCCTGACCGCGCTGGCCCTGATTTTCGCGCTCTACCTCATCAAGCCCAGCCCCTTCTGCCTTTTGGACGAAACCGACGCGCCGCTGGACGAAGCCAACATCGACCGCTTCAACCGCCTGCTCAAGCAGCTTGGCCGCACGTCGCAAATAATAATGGTGACCCACAACAAGCGCACCATGCAGATCAGCCACACCCTCTACGGGGTGACCATGGAGACTCCCGGCGTCTCCCGGCTGGTCAGCGTGAATCTTGCCGAAGCGGAGGCTTTGACCGCCGATGTTTAAATGGTTCCGAAAAAAGAATGACCCGGAGCTTCGTGAAGAATCCGAAGCTGCCGCTAAAAATTTATCCGAGACCGATGCGCAAGAAACCGTTGCCGATGAAGGCCCAGCGGAGGCCGTCCCAAACACGGTAGCCGAAGCTGAAGCGGCGGACGTTCCTGAAAACGCGCCCGAAGAAGCCCCGGCGAGCGACCTTCCCGAAGCAACAGCCGAAGAAAATGTGCCGGATGATGCTCCTGAAAGCGTTGATGAAGAAGCTTTTCCCGAGGATACGCCGGAAGCCGTTGCCCCGGAAGCAATAGACGATAAACCGTTGCCCCGTAAGGGTTTGTTCGCACGCTTCAAGAGCGGCCTCTCGGCCACCCGCGAAAAGCTGGCCGGGCGCATTGAGAACCTCCTGTCATCCGTGCGCAGCATTGACGACGCGGTGCTGGACGAACTGGAAGAACTCTTGATAACCGCCGACCTGGGGGTGAAAACCACCACCGAACTGCTGTATAAAATACGCGGCCAAGTGGCGGCCAACGAACTGCGCGACCCCGAGGCCCTGAAACAGGCCCTGAAAAAGCGCATGGGTGAAATGCTGGCCCTGCCCCTCCCGCCGCCGCCCAAAGTGAAACCCCTGGTGATTATGGTGGTGGGCATCAACGGCGTGGGCAAAACCACCACCATTGCCAAGCTGACCAAACGCTTGCAGTGCGAGGGCCGCAAGGTGCTTTTGGCGGCGGGGGACACCTTCCGCTCGGCGGCTGTGGATCAGCTGACGATCTGGGCCGAGCGGCTGGGGGCGGATATCGTGTCCCAGCCCACGGGCTCGAAATCTTCCGCCGTAGTCTTCGACGCTGTGAGCGCGGCCCAGACCCGGGGCAGCGACGTGGTCATCATCGACACCGCCGGGCGGCTCCACACCAAAATCAACCTCATGGATGAACTCATCAAAATCAAGCGGGTGGCGGGCAAAGCCCTGGAAGGCGCGCCGCACCACACCATCCTGGTGCTGGACGGCAACACCGGGCAGAACGCCCTGTTGCAGGCCCAGACCTTCCACCAAGCCGTGGGGGTCGATTCCATCATCATGACCAAGCTTGACGGCACGGGCAAAGGCGGGGTGATTGTGGCCATTGCCAACGAACTGAAAATCCCCATCACCTACATCGGCCTGGGCGAGTCCTTCGACGACCTTCAACCCTTCGACCCGGAAGCCTTCACCGAGGCCATATTATCCTGACCGGGAGGCCGACAGATAAACCTGCTGGGCGAGTGGATTTTTTCGTCTGGCAAGGCGGAGGAGTCTTTTACGGCCGGGATAGGCCTTCCGGGCCATCCCGACCGTAAAAGGCGACGACAATGCAGCTACGCGGAAAAGCCGCCGCCCAGACTGTTTGTTAACAGCTATCCCTATCTCACAAGAAGAATAGTCATTGCTAATTGTTCTTAAGTCTGCTATTCTGCCCACGAACGAATAGATTATAAGGGCCTCTGATGAAGACAAAGCGGCCCTTTTTTATTGCTCAAAGACGGATTTCCCGTCGCAAACTTTGCTCGCAAGAGCGCTAAGAGGTACAAAATGTTCAAGAAACTGCTGCTGGTTCTCGGCCTGATGGCCGCTCTGTCCGTTGCCCCCATGGCTCTGGCCCAGGCCCCCACCACCGAGGCTGAAATGATGGCCGCCTTCGACAAAGAAGGCCCCCTGACCCAGAAAGACATCGACGCCTACATCAAGATTATGCCCAAGGCCCAGGAAGCCGCCACCGACCCGGCCAAAGCCGCCAACCTCTACAAAGACGCCGGTCTCACCGACATCCGCGGCGCCTATGTCGTCGGCAAAGTCAGCATCGCCATGATGGTGACCCAGTTGGCCGATCAGGCTCAGATCGACCAGGTGCTGTCCCAGCCGCAGATTCCCGCGTCCATGAAGCCCTCCGCCGACGAAGTCGCGCTGGTCAAAAAGAACATGGAAGCCATCACCAAAG
>JAITVE010000336.1 GCA_031285975.1 Candidatus Adiutrix sp.
TGGGCCAGGAGGGGGATGTCGGCCGTGCGCTCCCGCAGGGGGGGGAGGGCGATGTTGATGACGTTGAGGCGGTAGTACAAATCTTCCCGGAAGCGGCTGCCCATGATTTCGGCTTCAAGGTTTTTGTTGGTGGCCGAGATGAAGCGCACGTCGCTGCGCTCTTCCTTGTCGCCGCCCACGGGCCGGAAGCTTTTTTCCTGAATCACGCGCAAAAGCTTGACCTGCATGGTCAGCGAGAGTTCGGCCAACTCGTCGAGAAAGAGGGTGCCGCCGTCGGCCAGGGCCACCAGGCCTTTTTTGTCGGCGTTAGCCCCGGTGAAAGAGCCGCGCTTGTGACCGAAGAGTTCGCTTTCCAGCAAATTTTCGGGGATGCCGCCGCAGTTGATGGCCACGAATTCGCCCCGGTCGGCCCGGTCGGAATTTTCGTGGACGGCGCGGGCCACTAGTTCTTTGCCGGTGCCGCTTTCGCCGGTGATGAGGATGCTGGTGGAGGTTTGGGCGGCCCGCCGCACCATGTCATAGACGTGGAGCATGGCCGGGGAGGAACCCACCATGCTGCCGAAACGCTGGTTGGCGGAAACCATTTCGGCCAGGGCGCGGCGTTCCTGCTCCACGCTCTGGTGGGCCATGGCCGAGTCGGCGATGGTCACCAAGTCCTGCGGCTTGAATGGCTTGGGGAGGAAATCGTAGGCCCCTTCGCGCATGGCTTCCACGGCGGTGTCCGGCGTGGCGTAGGCCGAGACGAGAATCAGGGGGGTGGCCAGGCCGCTCTGCCGCAGTTTTTTGAGCACTTCCAGGCCGCTTAAGCCCGGCATTTTCAGGTCGCTGATGATGACGTCAAAGGCGCCGTCCATGGCCGCGCGGAACCCGGCCAGGCCGTCCTCGGCCAGGGTGACCTGGTGGCCCGCGCCGCGCAGCATCATCTCCATCATTTCCCGGAGGCTCAAATCATCATCTATGACCAAAAATCTGCCCAAAGCATCACCTGTAAACGAGACGAATCAAGGCATGGCGGCCCCCGAAAGGGGGCGGCTGAACGATTTCAGCGAAATCGCTATAAAAGGCATCCCTCACTCGTCATTCCTGCGGAGGCAGGAATCCATTTCCAGTACAGTATCGGGTTGGCCGACAAGCTACTTCTCTGGAAATGGATTCCGGCTTTCGCCGGAATGACGGCACCGGGCTTGGAAGCTTCTAAAATACACGCAATCTGGACACTTCTAAAATATGAGCATAATTTTCTTCAACGTCGTCAAGGCTGCCTTCCACTTCGAAAGATAGCTGTCGCGCCGTATCATTGAGGCTGTAATAATTCGTGATATTAACGTAAAATTTGTCCAATAAATCTTCTAACGGATACTGGCTGTCTTCGCCTTCTTCCAAGTCGCACGACAGCGCGGTACAAATGCTCTTGTCAGCCCGTTTTTTGTAGATATAATCGCCCATCTTTTCATATTGAGTGTCATCAGCATATTTTTCAAGCATAATCGGGTGAATATTTTTCATATGCCCTTCATTCTCAGGCGGCCAGGGTTTTGACCAGCCAGTCGTGCAGTTTCAGGCCAGTGGCGAAACGGTCATAGATGAATTCCGCCGCATCGGGGCCGAAGAGTTCCGGGGGGTGGGGGGATTCTTCGGCCCAGCTGTAAAAGCCTTTGTGGCGCAGGTATTGTATCATCGGGTGATCCGGGGAGAAACCGGCCGGGGCGCGTTTCAGTTCGGGCGCGCCGAAGGGGGCCCCGGTTTTTTCAAAATCGCTGATGACGCGGCGGAAGGCCTTGGCTTTGGCGGCGTCCAGAAGGGACTGCCGCCAGCCGTTCAGGCCGCTTTCGCTGAAGCGGTAGCAACCGATAGACCAGCCCCAGCCGTCCGGGGTCAGGTGATAATAAAAGCCGGGGCACTCCAGGCGGCCTTCCAGGCCTTCCCACCACCACAGGGCCAGGTGGGTTTTGTAAGGCGTTTTGTCACGGCTGAAACGGGTGTCGCGGTTCAGCCGGTAAATGGAGCGGTCAGTGCGGGGGTCGGCGATGATGTCGGGGCGCTTTTTTCGCAAAAGTTCGCCCACTTCCACCACCAGGCTCCGGGCCGGGCTGAGGAGCAGTTCTTCGGCCCGGTCGCGGTTTTCCAAAAACCAGGCGCGGTTATTGTTGTCCCGCAGTTCAGCCAGGAAATCCGCCGCCGCCCTGGTCAAATGTGTGGAGGAAGCCATACGAAATCAACCCCTTAGACGTTGAAGCGGAAGTGAACGATGTCGCCGTCGGCCACCACGTAGGTTTTGCCTTCCAGGCGGAAGGAGCCTTTCTTTTTGGCTTCGGCGAAGCCCCCGGCCTGGACGAAATCCTCATAGGCCACCACTTCGGCGCGGATGAAGCCCTTTTGGATGTCGGAATGAATGGCCCCGGCGGCTTCCAGGGCGGTGTCGCCCCGGGCGATAGTCCAGGCCCGGCACTCGTCGTCCCCCACGGTGAAAAAGCTGGTCAGGCCCATGAGGCGGTAGACCTCGCGGATAACGCGGGCCGCCGCCGGTTCGGTGAGGTCATATTCGGCCAGGAAGTCGGCGGCTTCTTCGGGTTCCAGGCCCGACAGTTCCTCTTCCAAGCGGCCGCGCACCACCACCACGGGCCAGGGCCCCCCCAGGTCAACGGCGGCCCCGTCTTCGTCGGCGTTGTTCAGCACGGCCAGGAGGGGTTTGGCGGACAGGAAGGCGAAGCCCCGCAGCTTGGGCGAAGAGGCGAAAAGCGGGTCGTGGCGCAGGGAGCGGCCGTCTTCCAGGTCGGCTTTGGCCCGGTTCAGGAGTTCCAGCTCTTCGGGGTCGTTTTTTTTGCCGCGCTTGGCTTCCTCAGCCAGGCGCTCGAGGCGTTTTTCCACCACCAGGTAGTCGTTGAGCACCAGTTCCGATTCCAGCTCGGCCAGTTCTTTGGCCGGTTCCGGGGGCGTGTCGCCGTCCAGGGTGAAATTGCGGAGCACCACCAGCAGCACTTCGGTTTCGCGCACTTTTTCCAGGGCGGTTTTCAGGGCTTCCTTGGGCTGGCCCTGGGGGTGGGGCAGAAAAAATTCCACCTTGGCCGGGGTGTGCTTTTGGGGCTGGAACTGGGCGCTGAGATGATCCAGCCGTGCGTCGGGCACCAGGGCTTCCCCCTGGCGGGGGTCAGTGGAGCCGAAGGGCGGACGGGACAAACCCGTCA
>JAITVE010000412.1 GCA_031285975.1 Candidatus Adiutrix sp.
ATGAATACATAAAAATAAACGGTTCTTTTGACTGGGTTCATCCTGGTCAGCAAAGCCCTGAAAATGTTTTTGATGACATTTCAGCCGCCTGTAACGCTTGGCAGCCATTGGACATCAACCTGAAACTGGCGAAATAAAATGCCCGGTTATGTTCCCGTCATTTTTATGAATCTCTTGAGGTTTATTGATTGACCGCCGCCCACCACTGCTCTTTCAGGCTGCCGAGGGCGACAGCGTAACCAACGGCGGCGAGGCGGGCGGCCAGGTCGCGGGCCTGGGGGAGGGCGTCGTTGCTCAAAAGGTCGGCCTGGTTGAGGAAAATGAAGTCGGGGTGGAGGCTGGCCCAGGCGCGGCGGATGAAGTCGGCTATCTGGGCGGGGCTCAGGCTTTGGTCTGCGGGCGGCGGGGTGATGTGCCGCGCCAGGATTTCCGGGCGGTGGACGGCCTTGGGCCAGGGGAGGGTGAGGGCCGAGAGGCCCAGCACGGCTATCAAATAGTAAGGTTGGGGCGCAAATGCGCTTGAACTCGGCCAAGTTGTTTGACTTGCCTCGTGGCCCTGCCGGAGTACGGCCCCTCTGGGGCATGGTTGGGGAGGCAGTACGGGCTCGTGCGCGGCGTGGGCTTTCAGGGGCCGCCCGGCGGAGCCGTCGGCTTCTATGATGAAGGCGGCGTTCTCCGGCAGGGCCGCTTGCACAGGCGAGAGCCAGGCCAGGGGCAGGCCGGACAGCTTCTCCGCGTTGGCGTAGGGGCCGGAGAGGATGAGCCGATCCCCGGCGGCGGCGCGGCGGGCCGCGTTTGCGGCTTCGGCAGGGCTTTGGGCTTCGGCGCGGGCCAGGTGCGGCAGTTGCCCGCGCCCCAGGCGGGTGGTGACGGTACACAAGGCCGGGCGGCCGGATTCGTGGAATTCCGCCTCCAGCCGCTCCATCAGCCCAGTCTTGCCGCCGCCGCCGATAATGGCTATGCTGCCCCGGCCAGGGGTCAGGTCTGCAAATTTCATGACGCAAGTATACACTATTTGGCGGCCTATAGGAATATTGACGCTATGGGTTGGGTGTGCAGATTTCTGCACAGGGGGCTGTGCTGGCGGCTTCACATCTACCTAACCTGCTGTAATCGCGGCTGAATATCGGCGGTTGAGCTGTCCGGGGCGTTTTGCCCCATCTCTTTTTTTGGGGAAACGAGGCCGCCCGACAAAGCCGCTGTGCATTTCCGTTCACGCCACTCCAACAGCAAGAATGTATATTTCATTGAATTTATTGAATAAATTAATTGGCACAGCCGTTGCTAGAGAAGAGGTCAAGGATCGACTCAAGCTCTAAGGAGGCTGCCATGACCAACACTATATTATATCAGGTTCCCAACGCCCACGATACCCAACCCGCCGCGTTGCTGGCGTTCCCCGAACTGGCCGACTCTCCGCTGGCCCGCCTCCTGGAAGGGGCCGAGGACAAATGGCTCATCGAAAGCTGCGGCGGCGACGGTTTGAACGTCCGCTACCATCTGCTGGTCACCACCCCCAAAGGCGGGGAATACCAGATCATCCTGCCCTGGCTGGCTCAGGAAATATGCCCCAATTGCCAGGGGGAAGGCCTCATCTACCGCTGGGGCAAAAATAACGACGACTACGAATGCCTGGACTGCCCCGAATGCCAGGGCGAAGGCTCCATAAACCACGACAGCGACATCCGCATCACCGTCAACGACAGCCTGCGCGGCCAGCGGGTCATCCGCAAGAGCCGGGCGGGCCGCCTCAACCCCCGCCTGGGGCTCCGGGGCGACCTGATTGTGCAGATTGAATGGGTGGACGAGCTGCCGCAGGACATTTTATTCGATACGCCGGCCTCCCAAGCGCCCGCGTCAACCAATTAAAATCCATACCCCGGCGGCGGCCTTGGCCGCGCCCGAAAGGAGACGCCTATAAGACATATCCACACTCTGACAATTATGGTTCACCAAAGGCGAAAAGGGAGATCAGGCGATCTCCCTTTTCGTGTCCGCCGTCCGGGAGATGTCCAGGTTATTTATCGGCGGTTGCATATTTTTGAGAGAAAGCGCTTTATTTTGTTTCGCAAAATTAATTTTTGTTCTGTGAAATGTGACCGCAATAAAAAAACCGCGCGCAACCCTTGTTTTTACGGAACTTTCGGCGTATCCCCATAGCCGGGAAGGGCGGGCGGTAAATAATATTTGATTTTTCATTTCAGTGTGTTATTCTCAAAAAGTCTTCTTTTCCATAATTGAGGGCGGCGCGATGATGAATTCACTCCGTATGCCGCCGCTGAATTTTTTCCGTGCCTATCGCGTCGTCACGACATTTTTTTCACCGCAATCAAAGCCTTACAAGGAGGGGCTCATGATTTCCATCCAAGCGTTAGCTATTTTGCTGCTCATTTTCGCCTTCGGCGAAGTGGTGGCGGACAAGACTCGCGCGGTTCTGTCCACCACCCTGGTCATTGCCGTGGTTCTGCTCTTAATGTTCTGGGGCGGCCTGCCTGCCGACATTTTCAACACGGCGGCGGTCACCGGCATAGCCATGGCCCTCATCGGGCCATTGATAACCTCCATCGGCAGCCTCATTGACCTGGCCGAACTGAAGCGGCAGTGGAAGACCGTGGTCATCGGCTTTATCTGCGTGGTCTGCGCCGTGGCCCTCATCATCGTCGTCTGCCCCCTGATGATGGACCGCAACATGGCCCTTTCCGGCAGCGCCATTTTCGCCGGGGCCAACGTGGCCGCCCTGATTATGACCCAGGCCCTGGAAGCCAAGCAACTGCACGAGGTCGGCGCCTTCGTCATTTTGATGCTGGTGACCCAGAACTTTATCGGCATCCCCGTGGCCTCGCACCTGCTGCGCAAGGAAGCCCAGAATTTTTTGAAAACGCCGGAAAACGTGACCCTGTACGCCGCTGCCGCCGCCGCCGCCACCCCGGAAGCCGCCGCCTCGAGCAAGGGCCGCAAGCTTCTGGAATTGCCCCCGGTTTTCCAAAAACCCTCTATGGAACTGGCCAAACTGGCCATCGGGGCCTGCCTGGCCAGCTATCTTTCCGGGCTCACCAACGGCGTCATCCACTATTTCGTGGTGGCCCTGCTGGTGGGTATTCTGTTGACTGAGTTGGGTTTTCTGCAAAAACAGTCCCTGAATAAATCCGCCTCGGCCGGGTTCATCATCTTCGCCACCACCATGATTATCTTCACCAACCTGGCCAAGACCACCCCGCAGATGATGCTGGGCCTCCTCTTGCCTCTGGTGATCTGCCTGGGCGTGGGCGTTATCGGCGTGTTGATTTCCGGGGCCATCATCGGCAAAATCCTGAACGTCAGCCCCTACCTGGCCATCACCCTGGGCCTGACCTGCACCTTCGGCTTCCCCACCACCATGCTCATGTCCCAGGAAGTGGCCAACGCCATTGGCCGCGACGCCAAGGAAAAATCGGCCATCGAAAGCTATCTGCTGCCCAAAATGGTGACCGCCGGTATGGTGACCGTGACCATCGTGTCCGTCCTGGTGGCGGGCGCGGTTGCGAAGATGCTCTAAGGGGGATAGTATGACTGACAACAGCTTCAGAACCAAGGCCGAAGCCATGGCTGCGGAGATGGTGCAGCACCGGCGCTATCTGCACGAAAACGCCGAGCTGGGCACGAA
>JAITVE010000002.1 GCA_031285975.1 Candidatus Adiutrix sp.
TTATCAATGCTCACATTGCCGCGTTGCTTGGGGAGGCAGTGGCTTATCTTTTCATATTGCTTGCTTGTAAGTTCCATTCTTACATTATAGCATATTTCTTTAAGTGTTAACAAACCCTAAACAGGCGCGGCTGATACGATGACAAAAAATCATCCCTGTGGAGATCACCGGCCCCGGCCGCAGATTACCTATGACCACCGCGCTTCCCTATAATTTCAGCCTGCTGTCCCCCTACCGGGAAATGGTCTCCATTGTCATGGGCGTGGCTTCGGATATGAACTGCCGGGTTAAGGTGCGGGACGTGTTCAACCTCGACGAGGCCGAGCGCATAGCCCTGGAAACCGTGGCTGAGGACGAGCCGGAAGTTATTTTGAGCCGGGGCGGCACAGCCGAATACGTGCGGGCGGCGGTGGATACGCCGGTGGTTTCCATCTCCATGACCGCCCTGGATTTGTTGCGCACCCTCCTGCCCTTCCGCCGCCGGGTCTCGCGGGTGGCTTTTTTCAAATATAAAGAGCACATGCCGGAAGTGCAGAGCGTGGCCGCCACCCTGGGGATGACCATTGACGAATACGTCTTTCTCGGCCGCGCGGACATGGTGATGCGGATGATGGAGGCCAAGGCCAAGGGCGCGCAGCTTGGCGTGGGCGGCGTGCTTTTGCCGCAGATGAGCGAAACGACGGGCCTGAAAAGCGTGCTGATGGAGGTGGGCGAGGACGCCGTTTCCCGCGCCCTGTGGGAGGCCTGTTCCCTGGCCGACCTGCGGCGCACGGAGCGCCGGAGGCTGGATCGCCTGCAAACCATTTTGCAATCCATCACCGAAGGCATTTTGGTGACGGACGACCACAACCGCCTGGTGCTCATCAACCAGACGGCGGAAAACCTTATGGGCATCAAGGCTGCCGAGACCCTGGGGCTGGACGCGCGCGAGGTGATACCCAACACGCGCACGGCCGAAGTTCTGAAAAGCGGCCTGCCGGAACGCAACGAGATTCAGGAAGTCAGCGGCCAGTTCATCGTCACCAGCCGGGCGCCCATCATCAGCGACGGCCGCCCGGTGGGCGTGGTCTGCACCTTTTCCGAGGCGGACAGCATCCGCCAGGCCGAGCACCGTTTGCGCGGGCGGCTGCAGGTTAAAGGCTTTTCCGCCAAATACCGGCTCTCCGCCGTTGCCACCCGCTCCCCGGCCATGGAAAAGCTGAAAAGTCTGGCCGAGGTTTACGCGGCCACGGGCGCGACCATTCTTTTGGAGGGCGAATCCGGCACCGGCAAGGAGCTTTTCGCCCAGGGCATCCACCTGGCCAGCAAGCGTATGAAGGGCCCTTTTGTGGCGGTCAACTGCGCGGCCATTCCTGAAAGTTTATTGGAAAGCGAACTCTTCGGCTATGAGGAAGGCTCCTTCACCGGGGCCAGGCGGCAGGGCCGGGCGGGATATTTTGAAATGGCCCACCGGGGCACCCTGTTTCTGGACGAGATAGGCGAACTGCCGCTCTCGGTGCAGGCCCGGCTCTTGCGCGTTTTGCAGGAAAAAGAGGTGGTGCGCCTGGGCGGCGCGCAGGTCATCCCCGTGGATTTGCGCATCATCTGCGCCACCAACCGCGACCTGGAAGCCGAGACCAGCGCGGGGTCTTTCCGCCGCGACCTGTTTTACCGGCTCAATGTGCTGCCCCTCCGCATCCCCCCGCTGCGGGAGCGGGAGGGCGACGTCATCCATTTGGCCCGCCTGTTTCTGGGCCAGTTCCGGCCCGCTTCCGGCGTGAGCGAGGATGAGCTTGACCGGCAGATAGGCCAGGCGCTGCGGCAGCACCAGTGGCCGGGCAACGTGCGGGAGCTGCGCAACGTGGTGGAGCGCCTGGCCCTGGCCGCCGACATGTTTCCCGAAAAATCATGGGCGGCCCTGCTCGGGGATATCTGGTCTCCACTGCGCGGCCGCGTGGCAGGCGAAGCCGCCGTCCCGGAGCGGCGGGAGGCGGGGGCGCCAGCCAGCCTCAAAGCAAGAACCCCGCGCTTTGAAAAAGAAACCATCCAGGCGCTTCTGGCCGAAAACGGCAATGACCAGGAGCGGGCGGCCGCCCTGTTGGGCATCAGCCGCATGAGCTTGTGGCGCAAGCTTCGCCAGGGCGAGTAGCTGGCCGACAACAAAAATAGCCGCCCGAATTTAACACGTTTTATAGTTACGCACTCAAGCCCTTACCATTTTTGATATAATTTTAGCCATAATATATCATTTTTGATACAAAGGATAGCCTCTCATCCGGCCATCAGGTTGATTTTCCACGCTATTCTTTTTTGGCACACCTCCTGCATTAAAGCCCATCATTCGGTCTCTGTTAAAAAAAGTCCGTTTCTTTTGTTGCGCAGCAAAAGCTTTGCTATGCCGCGATGCAGTATTGCGGCCTCATTTCCACACGGCTGGCGTGTTCCGGCCAAGTTTGTGACGGAGGTTTGTATGTCCACAGAATCCAGGGGCGCGCTGACCGGTTTGCGCGTGCTCGACCTGACCCGCGTGCTGGCGGGGCCTTTCTGCACCATGATGATGGCCGATATGGGGGCCGAAATCATTAAGATAGAGCAGCCCGGCGTCGGCGACGACTCCCGCGCCTTCGCCCCCTTCAAAAACGGCGAAAGCTCCTATTACATGAACCTGAACCGCAACAAAAAGGGCGTGACCCTGAACCTCAAAGGCGCGGGCAAAGAGGTTTTTCTGAATCTGGTCAAGCAGTCCGACGTGGTGGTGGAAAACTACCGTCCGGGCACCATGGAAAAACTGGGGCTCGGCTATGAGGATTTGAAAAAGGTCAACCCGCGCATCGTCTACGGCTGCGTGTCCGGCTTCGGCCATTACGGCCCTTTCAGCCAGAGGCCCGGATATGATATTATCGGCCAGGCCATGGGCGGCTTGATGAGCACCACTGGGTGGCCGAATTCCGGCCCCACCCGCTCCGGCACCGCCATGAGCGATGTTTTGGCGGGCCTGTCCGTGGCCATCGGCATCCTGGCCGCGCTCCGCTCACGCGACGTGACCGGGGAAGGCCAGAAAGTGGACGTGGCCCTGGTGGACTCCGTGGTGGCCAGCCTGGAGATTATCACTCAGATTTACCTGACCGACAACCGCATCCCCGAGCGCATCGGCAACCGCTATGAATCCGTGTATCCCTATGATTCCTTTAAAACCAAAGACGGCGATATGGTCATAGGCGCGGGCAACAACAAGCTGTTCAGCATGTGCTGCGAGGTCATGGGCACCCCGGAACTGGTGAACGACCCCCGTTTTGATTCCAACCCCAAACGGGTCAAGAACCATGCCCAATTGAAGCCCCTGGTGGAGCAATGGAGCACCACCCTCCCCACCGAGGAGGCCGTGGAAAAACTGCTCGCCGCCGGGTGCCCGGCCGCGCCCATCAACACCATCGACAAGCTGGTCGCCTGCCCGCACATTGCCGGGGCCCGGGAAATGTTTGTGGAAGTGGAGCACCCCGTGGCCGGAAAGCTGAAACTGACCGGCTCGCACATCAAGATGTCGGACACCAAGCCTTCCATCCGCACCCCGGCCCCCCTGCTCGGCCAGTACAACGAGGAAGTGTATGGGGCCCTGTTGGGCTACACGGCCGAGGCTATCGCGGAATTCAAAAAACAGGGCGTCATGTAGGCGCGCCGACGACAGGGGAAGTCTCATGCACGGCACAGAACACATGCCCACGAGCGTCCGCGTGACGGACATAACCGCCCGGGACGGTTTCCAGAACATCAAGGAATGGATTCCCACCGAGGTCAAAATCGCCGTCATCGACGCCCTGGCCGCCGCCGGGGTCAGGAAGATGGAAGCCACCAGCTTCGTCAGCCCCAAGGCCGTCCCCCAGATGGCCGATGCGGCGCAGGTTATCGAACACTGCCGCAACCATCTGCCCCAGGTGGAACTGGTGGCCCTGGCCCCCAATCTGCGCGGGGCTGAAAACGCGGCCAAGGCCGGCGTCCCGGAGATCAGCTATGTGGTCTCGGCCAGCGCCGCCCACAACAAAGCCAACATCAACCGCACGCACGACGAGTCCTTAAGCGACCTGGCGGCCATTGGCGAGGCCTTCCCCTCGCTGAAGATAAACCTTTCCATGTCCACGGTTTTCGGCTGCCCCTTTGACGGGGAAACGCCCGTCGAAAAAGTGCTGTGGCTGCTGGAGGAATCCGTAAAGCGCGGCGCGGGCAGCGTCACCCTCTGCGACACCATCGGGGTGGCCAACCCCCGCCAGGTCGCCGCGGTGGTGGAGGCCGTGAAGGCGCAGTTCCCGCGCCTGCCCCTGGCCCTGCACCTGCACGACACCCACGGCATGGGCCTGGCCAACACCCTGGCCGCCCTCCAGGCGGGCGTGGACTGCTTCGAAACGGCCGCCGGGGGGCTCGGCGGCTGCCCCTTCGCCCCGGGCGCGGCGGGCAACACCTCCACGGAAGACATGGTGAACATGCTGCACCGCATGGGCGTGGCCACCGGCCTTGACATGGAAAAATATCTGTCGGCTGTGGCCATTGTCCGGGAAAAAGTCAACCCGGCCATTCCCGGCCGCCTGGCTTCCGCCAGAACCTATTCGGAATTTTGCTTTTTTTCCTGCGCGTGAATCGGCTCACTGCCAGCGCATAACTTTAAATTTGTAAGGAGTATCTCATGAAAGCACGTCTTTGCCTTCTTTCCCTGGCCCTCTGCGCGGTTCTTCTTTTCCCCGGCGCGGCCCTGGCCAAGGTCAGCTTGAAGCTCGGCCACACCGGCTCCCCCACCCATCACTATCACCTGACCAGCGAGCAGTATGCCAAGGCCGTCAGCGAACGCTCCAATGGCGAAATTGAAATCAAGCTCTTCCCCTCCGACCAGCTCGGCAACCAGCGCCAGCTGGTGGAAGGTGCCCAGTTGGGCACCGTGGACATGGTGCTCACCTCTGACCAGCAGCTTTCGTCCTTCATGGACTCCTTCGGCGCGCTGATCCTGCCCTACCTGTTCCGCGATGTTGACCATGTGGCCAAGGCCATGGACGGCGAAGTGGGCGCCTATTTCAGCAAAGAGGCCGAAAAGAAGGGCATCGTCATCCTGGGCTGGTGGGAAAACGGCTTCCGCCACGTGTCCAACTCCAAACTTCCCATCGTCAAAGTGGAAGACCTCCAGGGCATGAAAATGCGCACCCCCAACTCCGAAATCAGCCTGGAAACCTTCAAGGCCCTGGGCGCTCTGCCCACCCCCATGGGTTTCGGGGAAATCTATTCCGCCCTGCAGCTGGGCACGGTGGACGGCCAGGAAAACCCCGTCTCCCATATCCTGACCCAGAAGTGGTATGAAGTGCAAAAGTACTTTTCCCTCACCTATCATCAGCACAGCGTCGAGCCCCTGTGCATCAGCAAGGTCATTTTTGATTCCCTGTCCCCAGAGCACCAAAAAATTCTGCTGGAAGAAGGCCGCAACATGGCCGCCGTCTCCCGCAAAATGGTTATGGACGACGAGCAGAAGCAGCTTGAAGAGCTGAAGACCAAGATGGAAGTCAATGAAGTGCCTGACCTGAAGCCTTTCCAGGACGCCGTGCAGCCGGTGTATGAGAAAGCCCGTCAGCAGTTCGGCCCCATTGTCGATCAGATTTTGGCCGTGCAGTAAGAGTTGATAATCCGGCGGCGGGCAGCGTCAGCCGCCGGAGCAACAGTTCACGCGCCCGCGCCCCGGCACAAGCCGGGGAGCGGGCCCGGAGAACGCCCAGGAGGGACTATGCAGCTTCTGCAAGCCTTTAATACGAAAATGAATAAAATACTCTGCGGCCTCATGTTCGCCACCTTCACCCTCATGGTCATCCTGACCTTCTTGCAGGTCGTGTTCCGCTACGCCATCGAGATGCCGCTGGCCTGGTCGGAAGAAGGGGCGCGCTACCTCTTCATGTGGGCGACCTATCTTGGCGCGAGCGTCGCCTTTTACGAAAATAAACACATCAACGTCACCCTGTTCACGGATTTTCTGAACCCCCGCTCCAAGGCGGCCGTCCTGCTGTTGGCGGATATTCTGTGCCTGGCCTTTCTGGCTGTGTTCGTGTACCAGGGGGCCATTGTGGCCAAACGGGTGCTCATGCTCGGCCAGTTTTCCCCTTCCATGCCCTG
>JAITVE010000067.1 GCA_031285975.1 Candidatus Adiutrix sp.
GGCTCCAGCGGGGGGCGGCCTCGGCCAATTTTCCGGCGACGCAGAGGAGCATAATCTCCACCAGGTCGGATTCCAAAAGGGGCATCAGCACCTCGGCTTCCGGGTCGCCGAAGCGGACGTTGTATTCAATGACCTGCGGCCCTTGATAGGCGGAGCCGGGCGAGGGCAGGATGAGGCCGAAATATAAAAAGCCGCAATAATCCAGGCCATCGGCTTTGAGCCCGGCCAGGGTGGGCCCGATGATGGCGGCCTGGGCTTGCGCGGCGACGGCCGGGCTGTAGGCG
Source organism: Candidatus Adiutrix sp. (assembly GCA_031285975.1). Classification (GTDB taxonomy): domain Bacteria; phylum Desulfobacterota; class Desulfarculia; order Adiutricales; family Adiutricaceae; genus Adiutrix. The sequence continues at coordinate 285 of JAITVE010000067.1, forward strand.
GCCACCGGGGAATAGGCCCCCATGCCGCCGGTGTTGGGGCCGCTGTCGCCTTCGCCCAGGCGCTTATGATCCTGGGTCGGGGGCATGGGGAGGATCGTGCGGCCGTCGCAGAAGGCCAGCACGGTGACTTCCTCGCCGTCGATGAAATCCTCAATCACCACTTCGCGGCCCGCCTCGCCGAAGCGGCCGCCCTCCATGGCTTCCCGCACGGCCTCTTTGGCTTCGGCGAGGTTTTGGGCCACGGTGACGCCTTTGCCCTGGGCCAGGCCGTCAGCTTTGACCACAATGGGCGCGTCCGGCCTGGTTTTGAGATAGGCCAGGGCTTCGGCGGCGTCGGTGAAGGCGCGGTAGGCGGCGGTGGGCACGTTGTGGCGGCCCATGAAATCTTTGGCGAAACTTTTGGAGCTTTCCAGCTGCGCGGCGGCAGCCTTGGGGCCAAAGACTTTCAGCCCGGCGGCGGTCAGCCGGTCGGCCAGGCCCAGGGCCAGGGGGTCTTCCGGGCCGATAACCACCAAGTCCACGCCTTTGGCGCGGGCGAATTCGCTGAGGCCCTCGATATCATTGGCCGGGATGGCCACCCGCTCGGCTAAGCCCTCCAGGCCGGGGTTGCCGGGGGCGGCGTAAATTTTGCCCGCCAGGGGGCTTTGGGCCAGCTTCCAGGTCAGGGCGTGTTCGCGGGCTCCGCCGCCGACCACCAATATTTTTAATTTGTCCATTGCTTTCACCTTATAAATATCAAACGCGCCGCGCGGCGGCCAGTTGGCCAATGACTTGGGGCAGCAGCCGGTGTTCTTCGGCTAAAATCCTGGCGCTCAGGCTGTCTTCGCTGTCGTCCGGCCGCACCTCCACCGCTGTTTGGGCGATGATGCGGCCGCCGTCCATGATTTCGTTGACGTAATGGACGGTGCAGCCGGAAATTTTCACGCCGTAGTTCAGGGCCTGCTTCTGGGCTTCCAGGCCCGGGAAGGAGGGCAGCAGGGCCGGGTGAATGTTAATGACCCGCTCCGGGAAATGTTGCAGGAATTCGGCGCTCAAAAGCCGCATGAAACCGGCCAGCACCACCAGGTGTACCCTGGTAGCTATAAATTTTTCGGCCAAGTAGCGCTCAAAACCCACGCGGTCGCTGAAGTTTTTGCGCACCGCGCTTTCGGCGGCCACACCGTGCCGGGCGGCGATATCCAGGGCCTTAGCCGTGGGATTATCGCTGAGGACGAGGGCGACTTCTGCCGCCAGGCGGCCCGCCTTAATTTCATCGAGAATGGCGGCCAGGTTGCTGCCCCGGCCTGAGACCAGCACCCCCAGCCGCAACTTTTCAGTCATTGGTCACGCCCTCAATGATGGTGCGGCGCGTACCCTGTTCCAGGCGGCCCAGCTGAATGACCTTTTCCCCGGCGTTTTGAAGCTCGGCGGTGACGGCTGCGGCTTGCTCGGCGGGCACAATGAGGGCCAGGCCCACGCCCATATTAAAAGTGCGGAACATTTCCGGCGTGGCCACGTTGCCCCACTTTTGGAGCAGTGGGAAAATGGTGGGCACTTCCCAGGCGGCGGGGTTGACCCGCATAGCCAATCCCTCGGGCAGGGCGCGGGGCAGATTTTCCTGAAAGCCGCCGCCGGTGAGGTGCACGATACCTTTGATAGTAAAGCGTTCCAGGAGGGGCAGGACGAGTTTGGGGTACAGGCGCGTGGGAGTCAGTAGCTCTTCGCCCAGGGGGCGGCCCAGTTCCTCAATATAAGTTTGGGCCTCGAACTTCATGTGCTCAAAGCAGATTTTGCGCACCAGGGAAAAGCCGTTGGAGTGGAGGCCGCTGGACGGGAGGCCCAGAACAACGTCCCCCGCCCGCATGTCGGCGGAGGGCAGGAGCTTGGATTTATCCGCCACGCCCACGCAGAACCCGGCCAAATCGTATTCGCCGAGGTTGTAAAACCCGGCCATTTCAGCGGTTTCGCCGCCGATCAGGGCGCAGCCGGATTCGCGGCAGCCGTCGGCCACGCCGCGCACCACTTCGGCGGCCTGGTTGGGGTCGAGGCGGCCCACGGCCAGGTAGTCCAGAAAGAAGAGGGGCTCGGCTCCCTGGGCCAGCACATCGTTGACGCACATGGCCACCACGTCGCGGCCAATGGTGTCGTGCCGGTTCATCATGAAGGCGACGCGGAGCTTGGTGCCCACGCCGTCGGCCCCGGAGACCAGGACGGGCTCTTTGTATTTGGCGGCGTTCAGGGCGAAGAGGCCGCCGAAGCCGCCCAGGTCGCCCAAAACTTCCGGCCGGTAGGTGGAGCGCACGGCGGATTTTATTTTTTCCACAGCCTCGTTCCCGGCTTCGATATCCACCCCCGCGTCGCGGTAGGACAGGGATTTATTCGTTGCGTCGGCCATCGTTCACCTCAAGCGGCAAGAGAGATTTTTTTTTCGGCGGCGGTCATTCGCCACCTTCCATAAATTCAACGGGCGTGGGGTATTGGCCGGTGAAACAGGCGGTGCACATGCGCTGTTCCCGCGGGTCGCCCACAGCGGTCATCAGGCCCTGGCGGGAGAGGTAGTGGAGGCCGTCGGCCTTGATGAATTGCCGGATTTCCTCGGTGCTTTTGTGGGAAGCAATGAGCTCCCGCCGCACGGAAGTGTCGATGCCGTAATAGCATGGGTCGGTGATGGGCGGGGAGGACACGCAGAAGTGCACCTCCTTGGCCCCGGCCCGGCGGATGAGGGAAATGAGGCTGGCGCTGGTGGTGCCGCGCACCAGGGAGTCATCGACCAAGACGACGCGCTTCCCCTCCAAATTGGCCCGGATGGGGTTGAGCTTCATCTCCACCGTGGCTTTGCGGGCGGCCTGGTCGGGCAGGATCAAGGTGCGGCCCACGTCGCGGTTCTTGATGAGCCCCTCCACATAGGGAAGG
>JAITVE010000144.1 GCA_031285975.1 Candidatus Adiutrix sp.
CCTCTTCAATATAGTGAGGGGCTGAATCATTACCCCCGTCACCCCGGCGAAGGCCGGGGCCCATGCCTTTTCGGCGGCCCACACGCCAGGCATGGATACCGGCCTTCGCCGGTATGACGGCTTGGCTGGGCAACAGAAAAAACGCACATGACAGAGCGAAGCGGAATGGGGAAAAAAGTTTTGGTGGGCCTCTCCGGCGGGGTGGACTCGGCTGTGGCGGCCCTGACCCTCCTGGAGAGCGGCTACGAGGTCGTGGCGGCGCGGATGAAGGTCTACAGCGGGCCGGGGCAGCCGGGCCTTCTCTCCGGCTGTTACGGACGCGACGACGCGGAGGATTTGGCCTCGGCTGCGGCCATGGCCCGGCGGCTGGGCCTGCCCTTCCGCGAAATCGACTGTTCGGCGGCTTACCGCGAGTTGGTGATGGACTATTTCAGGGCCGAATACCTGGCCGGGCGCACCCCCAACCCCTGCGTGCGCTGCAACCAGACGGTGAAATTCGGAGCATTCTTGGAAGCGGTCAGGGCGCAATGCGGCCCGAACTCGGCCGAACCCTGTGGGCATCACCGCAGTTGCGACGGCGAAAGGCCCCTCTGGGGCTTCGACTTTTTCGCCACCGGCCACTATGCCCGCATCGAGGCCGACCCCATCAGCGGGGAGCCCACGCTCAAGCGGGGGCGCGACCCGAAAAAAGACCAGTCCTACTTTCTCTACCGCCTGAGCCGGGAGCAGTTGGCCCGCACCCTTTTCCCCCTGGGGGCGATGACCAAGGAAGAAGTGCGCCGGCGGGCCGCCGAGCACGGCCTGGCCGTGCACGACCGCCCCGACAGCCAGGACTTTTACGGCGGCGACTACGCCGACCTTTTGGGCGAGCCCGACCGCCCGGGGAATATCCTGGATTCCGCAGGCCGCGTGCTGGGCCGCCACCGGGGCTTCTGGCGCTACACCCCCGGCCAGCGCCGGGGCCTGGGGGTCACCGGGCCCGCGCCGCTCTACGTCCTGTCCATTAACGCGAAACGGAACGAAGTGGTGGTGGGCCCGGCGGAGGAAAACGCCTTCCCCGGCTGCCTTCTGGCCGACACCAATTTTTTGCAGCCGGAACCGGAGCCCGGAACCCGCCTGATGGCCCGGATGCGCTCCTCCCAGCCCCTCAAAGAAGTGATCGTGGGTTCGCGGGACGCGGAAGGGCGGCTGGCTGTCGAGTTCGTCCAGCCCATGAGCGGCCTGGCCCCCGGCCAATCCCTGGTGCTGTACCGGGACGACGCGGTGGTGGGCGGCGGCGTCATTGGGATCAGTGCATAAACAACTTGTACATTCCCCTGGCTGTGTTGTTCTCGCCTTGCCAGGAAAACGTACAAATTATTCCTGAACTGATCCCTGCTTGACTCCGGCCATTCAAGCTGATACGCTTACAAAATACACGTTTTAATACTCCGGGAGGTTAGACATGGCTCTCTACGCCGATAACCCGCAATCCATAGGCAATACCCCGCTGGTGCGGCTCAACCGCATCGTCAGCGCGCAAGCCACAGTGCTGGCCAAAATTGAGGGCCGCAACCCGGCCTATTCCGTGAAATGCCGCGTGGGGGCAGCCCTCATCCGGGACGCGGAAGAGCGCGGCGTTTTGAAGCCCGGCGCGAAAATTGTGGAGCCCACCAGCGGCAACACCGGCATTGCCCTGGCTATGGCCGCCGCCGCCAAAGGCTATGAACTCATCATCACCATGCCCGAAACCATGAGCCTGGAGCGCCGCCAGGTCATGGCCATGCTGGGGGCCAAGCTGGTCTTGACCCCCGGCGCGGAAGGCATGGCCGGGGCCATCAAGCGGGCTGAGGAAATAGTTGCCTCCGAACCCGGGGCCTTCATGCCCGGCCAGTTCACCAACCCCGCCAACCCGGCCGTCCACGCCGCCACCACCGGCCCCGAAATCTGGCAGGACACCAAAGGGAAAGTGGACGTATTCATTGCGGCGGTCGGCACCGGCGGCACCATCAGCGGCACCGGCAGTTTCCTGAAAAGTCAAAAAGCCGGCCTCAAAGTGGTGGCCGTGGAACCGGCGGGCAGCCCGGTCATCAGCCAGCATTTGGCCGGTCAGCCGCTGAAGCCGGGGCCGCACAAAATCCAGGGCATCGGGGCGGGCTTTATCCCGGCCACGCTTAACCTGAGCGTTATTGATACTGTTGAGACGGTCTCGGACGATGACGCCATAACCTTCGCCCGCCGCCTGGCCGCCGAGGAAGGCATCCTGGCGGGCATCTCCTCCGGGGCCGCCGCCGCAGTGGCCGCCCGGCTGTCGGCCCGGCCCGAGTTCGCGGGGCAAACCCTGGCGGTGATTTTGCCGGACGCGGGCGAGAGGTATCTGTCATCGGTTTTGTATGAAAACATCGGCGTGTGAAACGCCCCCCCGGATAGACGGGGACACGGCGGCGGTTCAGGCCGTTGCGCCGGGGCGCTTCACCAGTTTGCGGCTGGAACTGATGCTCCTGTCCGTGGTGCTGGTGCTGGGCATGAGCGGGGCTATGGGCCTCACCGTGGCCTGGATTTATGGCCGCTACCTGGCCGAAAGCCAGTTGGAAACCGCCCTGGCCCGGGCCGGGGGCGCAGCCCTGGCCCTGGCCGGGCATGACGACTGGCGGGCCCTGCCCCCCGCCCTTTTGGAACGCCCGGCCAGCGCTCCGGGCCGCAATAACACCCGCGAAAGTTTGCAACTCACTTTGGTGGTGGACGCTCGGGGCCGCACCGTCCGCCGGGGCCCCGGCGAGCTGACCGACCGCGACCGCACCGTCATCCGGGCCGCCCTGGCCGGGGGGCGTGAGGAATACGCCTTTGACGGCCAGCGCGTCTCCGCCGCCGCGCCCATTGTGCGCGGCAACACCATTGTGGGCGCGGTCTGTTACAGCGGCCTGGCCGACGGGTTGTGGAGCGCCGACGCCAGGGCCCGCACCTGGATTTTGGTGGCCCTGGGGCTGAACATGGCGCTGATGGGCCTCTTTTCCGTCTTCCTCTTGAACCGCCGCCTGGTGACCCCCCTGAACCGCCTGGCCCTCGACCTGGCCGCTCTGGGCAAAAACACCTTCAAATTGCAGCCCCGCTCCAGTTCGTCGCGGGAAATAGACCTCCTTTTCCAGGCCTTTGACCGCACCGCCGAAGAGCTTATGGCCGGGCGGCGACGCCTGGAAGAGCAGCTTAAAACCATCAGCGAAACCAGGGCCCACCTGGTGGCCTCGGAAAAAACCGCCGCCGTGGGGCGGCTGGCCTCCGGCCTGGCCCACGAGTTGGGCAACCCCATCGGCGCGCTGACCGGCTTTGTCCACCTCTTGCGCCAGAACGATTTGAGCGAAGACGACAAGGAGCTCATCCTGCGCCAGTCGGCCCAGGAATTGGAGCGCATGGACGGCAGCATCAAGGAAATGCTGCGCTTCTCCCGCCCCAGCCGCCGGGAGCCGGAGCCCGTGGAAGCCGCCGAAGTCGTGGCCGCCGCCCTCAGCCTGGCCCGCCCCCAAAAGTGGGCCGAAGGCCTGGAACTGGCGCTGGACAACGCTTTGGATAACCCCCTGGTCATGGCCGAGCGCAACAGCCTTTTGCAGGTGCTCTTGAACCTTCTGGCCAACGCCGGGCAGGCTTTGGCCGGGCGGGCCGGGGCCGGTATCCGCGTGGTCATCGAGGCCGCCGAGACCGAGGGCCGCATGCGCATCGCGGTGCGGGACAACGGGCCGGGCGTTGACCCGGCGGACGCGCCCCACCTTTTCGAGCCCTATTTCACCCGCAAGCCCGTGGGCCAGGGCACGGGCCTGGGGCTGGCCATTTCCCAGACCATCATCAATGGCTTGGGCGGTTCCCTGGACTATGCCCCCAACCCCGGCGGCGGCGCGGTCTTCACCATCGACCTCCCCGCCGCCGAACATCCGAAAGCTAAACCCTATGATAAGTAACGGCTTTACGCGCATATTGCTGGTCGACGACGAAGCCGGGATGCGGCTGATGCTGGCCACCTGCCTGAAACGGGAGGGCTACCTGGTCACAGCCGCCGCCGACGGCCGGGAGGCGGAAAAGCTGCTGCAAAACGAAGTGTTCGACGCGCTGATTACCGACCTGAACATGCCCGGCCTCTCGGGCCTGGAGCTTCTGGGCCTGGCCCGGCAAAACGCGCCGGAAATGCCGGTCATCGTCATGTCGGCTTACGGCTCTTCGGACTCGGCCCTGGAGGCCATGCGCTCCGGGGCCTTCGACTATGTCTTCAAGCCCTTTCAGCCCGACGAAATGCTTTTCAGCCTGAAAAAAGCGAACGCGCACGTGCGGCTGACCCGCGAAAATCAGGCCCTGAAACGCGCCGCCGGGCAGGCCGGAGACGGGCTGGTTTTCAAAAGCCGGCAGATGTCCGACCTGGTGGGGCTCATCCCGCAGATCGCCGGAACCGACAGCCCCGCGCTCATCACCGGGGAATCCGGCACCGGCAAGGAGTTGGTGGCCCGCGCCATCCACCGGGCCTCGGGGCGGGCCGCCGGGCCCTTCGTGGCCGTGAACTGCGGCGCGGTGGCCGAGTCGCTTTTGGAAAGCGAATTGTTCGGGCACCTCAAGGGGGCCTTCACCGGGGCCGAGCGCAACCGCGAGGGCCTCTTCCGGGCCGCCAACCACGGCACCCTGTTTTTGGACGAAATCGGCGAACTGCCCCTCACCTTCCAGGTCAAGCTCTTGCGGGCCATCCAGTTTTCCGAGGTCACGCCGGTGGGCGGCGAAACCCCGGTGAAATTCAACATCCGCCTGGTGGCCGCCACCTCCCGCGACCTGGAGGCCATGGCGCGGGAGCGCCTGTTCCGGGAAGACCTCTTCTACCGCATCAACGTCCTGCCCCTCCACCTCCCGCCCCTCAGGGAACGCCGGGAGGACATTCCCCTGCTGGCCGATTATTTCGCGGGCCGCCTGGCCGCCCGCCTGGGCCGCCCGCGCCCGCAATTGAGCGACGATTTCCTGGAAAGCATCGCCAATTACCCCTGGCCGGGCAACATCCGGGAGCTGGAAAACATCATGGATCGCCTGATGATTATGACCAGCGGGCGCGAGGCCATCACCGCCGCCGACCTGCCGCCAAAATTCAGCGCCGTTGCCCTGCCCCGGCGCGAACCAACCGCTGGCGACCTGGATTTGAAAGCGGCCATGAAGCAACTGGAAGCCGACTACATCCGCGCCGCCCTGGCCGCGGCCCGGGGCAACCGCTCCGAAGCGGCCCGGCGGCTGGGCCTGAGCTACCCCAGCCTCCTCAGCAAAATCAAGCTGTATGGGGTTGATGTTGATGAAGACCAAAGGTGAGGGCGCAACAAAATCAGCGCCAAACCGACAGCCGCAACGCCGTAAAGCCTCGCCGGGCCTCAAGGAAACCGACCTCTACCCGCCCCTCAAAGCCTGGCTGGAAGCGGGAGGCTACACGGTTCACGCCGAGGTGGGGGGCTGCGACGTGGCCGCCCAAAAAGGCGGTGAACTGATTTTGATTGAAATGAAGCGGGCCGTCAATCTGGATTTGCTCCTCCAGGTCACCCGGCGGCAGGAGGCCGAGGCCGCCGTCTACGCCGCCGTGCCCGCGCCGAAGCTCAGGAGCAAACGCTGGCAGCAACTGACCCGCCTGCTGAAACGGCTGGAAGCGGGGCTGCTCCTTGTGCACATGGACTCCGCCCTGCCCCGCGTGGAGGTCGTCTTCCACCCGCTCCCGTATACGCAGCCGAAGCCGAAGGCGGCGGCGCGCGCGCTCCTCAGGGAAATGAACGGCCGCTCCCTCAGCCTCAACACCGGCGGCGGCAACAGGCAGAAGCTCATGACAGCCTACCGGGAAAGCGCGCTCGCCGTCGCGGCCGCGCTGGAACGCACCGGGCCGACCGCTCCGAAAACGCTCCGCCTGAACGGGGCTCCGAAAACAACGCAGAGCATCCTCACCGGGAATCACTACGGCTGGTTCGAGCGTCTGGGAAAAGCGCTCTACGCGCTCACCCCCGCCGGAACCGCCGCGCTCGCGGAACCCGCCTACGCACCGCTCGTCGCCGCTCTGCGGCAAAAACGGGATGAAGGGAAAAACCCGTGAAAATACAAAAAACGCGGAGCGATTTCTCGCTCCGCGCTTTTTTTGGCATGGATGGAAAGCCGCTGATTACTCCTGGGCGGCGAGGTACTGTTCCTCGAAGGCGGTGATGTAGGCCTTCGTGTCCGCGAGGCTGCGGTAGTCGCGGAGGAGGGAGTTCTTTTCGATGTACTCGGCCCAGGCCTTGGTTTCCGTGACCTTCTGCATGAGGTCGCCCCAGTACTTCGCGGCGGCGGGGCTCATCGAGCCGGGAGCGACGACGGAACGCCAGATCGGACGCTCGACGTTCTTGTACTTGCTGTCCACTTCGTTCAGGGTCGGCGCGTCGGCGAGGACGGGGACGTCCGAGAAGCGCTTGTCGGAGAGGGCGAGGACGGGGATGAGCGACTTCGCTTCGGCGTACTCGATGGCGCTGCCCGGCTTCACGATGACGACGTCGACGTGGTTGCCGAGGATGGCGGTGATGGCGTCGCCGGTGGAGTCGTAGGCGATGTACTTCTTCTGGGACATGTCGTAGCCGATTTCCTCAAGCAGGGCTTCGACGGTGGTGGTGTCGCTGCCCTTGGAGCCGGACATGACGACGGGGGTGCCGGCGGCGAGGGCGTCGAGGATTTCCTTGAAGCTCTTGTACTTGCCTTCCGGGGTGATCATGAGGAGCTGCTTGTCCACCGCCATGGTGGCGATGGGGGTGAAGTTCTCGATGCGGTTGGAGGTGTTGTCGAGCATGTCGCCGCAGTCGCCGCTGTTCATGGACAGGAGGGTGTGGTTCGCGAGGCGGCCGCCGGCGGTCGCGACGGTGAGGCGGCTGACTTCGCCGTTGCCGTCGGTGAGGTTGTTGACGATGAAGTTGATGTCGGCGAGCTTCTCGGACACGATGATGTTGGTGATGGTGCGGGCGAAGGCGTCGCTGCCGCCGCCGGGGCTGGAGGAGACGACGAAGGTGACGTTCTGCGCGGGAGTGAATTCAGCCGCGCCTGCCGCGAAGGTGGCGAGGAGCGCGAAGCACAATGCGATGCTCAGGATTTTTTTCATTGCTGTTCTCCTAAAATAGAA
>JAITVE010000192.1 GCA_031285975.1 Candidatus Adiutrix sp.
CGGGATGGTACTTTACGGCCAGATTCAGATAGGCTTTGCGCAGTTCCTCGGGCCCAGCTTTTTCGCTCAAACCCAAAATGGCGTACAGGTCTTTGCTGACCGCGCTCATCTTCTGATCCGTTCAATCAGGTCGGTGCTGGAAAAACCTTCGGCCAGCAAGAGGGAACGCACCTGGCCGCCGTCGGCCAGCACGATATCCGAGCCCACTATCTGTTCCGGCTTCCAATCGCCGCCTTTTACCAAAATATCGGGCCTGATCAGGCTGATCAGTTCCAGGGGGGTATCCTGGCCAAAAACCACCACAGCATCCACGGCCGCCAAACCGGCCAGCATTTCCGCCCGCACCGGTTCCGGGCACATGGGCCGCAGGGGGCCTTTCAGTTTACTGATGGATCTGTCGGAATTGAGGCCCACCATCAGGAAATCGCCCAAATCCCTGGCTTCGGTCAGATAGCGCAGGTGGCCGGGGTGCAGAAGGTCAAAGCAGCCGTTGGTAAAAACCACCCGGCGGCCTTCGGCGGCCAGCTTTTTACGCTTGGCCGCCGCCTGTTCCCAGGTCATTATTTTATCAAGATAGCGCATCAGGCTGCCGGAACCGCCGCCGCGCCAGTACCCGCGTTCGGCTTGGCCTTGCTGCTCCAGAACAACAGGGCGGGGGCGGAGACGAAGATGGACGACCAGGTGCCCACGGTGATGCCGATCAAAAGCGCCAGGGCGAAATCGCGGTTCACCGGGCCGCCCAGGAAGTAGAGGGCCAGCAGCACCAGAAGGGTGGAGCCGGAGGTCAGAACTGTGCGGGAGAGGGTTTCGTTGACGCTGCGGTTGATGGTCTCCGCGTAATCGCCCTTGCGGGTTTTCTGCGAGTGTTCGCGGATGCGGTCATAAATGATGATGGTGTCATTCAGTGAATAACCCGTGATGGTCAGAATGGCGGCCACGAAGCTGAGGGTTATTTCCTTATCCAGCAGGGAAAACACGCCCACGGTTATAATCGCGTCGTGGAGCAGGGCCAGTATGGCCCCCAGGGCGAATTCAAATTTCAGGATATAACAGAGAACCACAGTCACCACAATGGCCAGAATAATCAGATAGACCATGCTGATGCCCAAAAGCCCGGCCACATAGAGGGCGGCAATGAGCGCGGCCACCAGGGCGGCGGAGGTGCCCCATTTCTGCTCGAAACGGCCTGATATATAGATCAGGATCATCAGAATGCTGTAATAGAGGGCGCTCATGGCCTTTTGGCGCAAATCCTGGCCCACCTTGGGGCCGACCATTTCCACCCGGCGTATTTCCACCTTGTCCGCCCCGAAGTGGCTGACCAGGCTGTCGGTCACCTGCTGGTTCAGGGTGGATTCCGTGGCCACATTGCTTTCAATATCGTCAGTGCCCTGCATATTTATCAGGAATTCATTGTCCCCCGCCTCCCCGAAGCGCTGGACGCTCGGCGTCGGGAGACCCGCCTTGGCCACGGCCTCGCGGATGTCGTCGGGAACGACCTCGCCCGTGAAGCGGGCCTGGATCAGAAGCCCCCCCGCGAAGTCGATGCCCATGGAAAGGCCCTTGAAGGCGATGGAACCCAGGCAGATCAGTATCAGCACGGCCGACAGGCTCATGAAAAGATAGCGCCTGCCCATGAAGTTTATATTTATGTCCGGTTTGATAAGTTCAAATGACATGGTGTCACCCCTTTATATGCTGAGCCGTTCGGCCTTGCCGCGCTGGGCCAGGTCGAAAACTACCCTGGAGAAGAACAGGGCCGTGAACATGGACGACAGGATGCCGATGGACAGGGTCACGGCAAAGCCGCGGATGGGGCCGGAACCAAACTGATACAGCACCATGGCCGTGATAAGGGTGGTGAGGTTGGAGTCAAAGACCGTCCAGAAGGCCCGGCCGAAACCGGCGGCCACAGCGGCCTTGGGGGTCTTGCCCGCCCTCAGTTCTTCCCTTATTCGTTCAAAGACCAGCACGTTGGCGTCCACGGCCATACCCATGGTCAGAACCAGGCCGAAAATGCCCGGCAGGGTCAGGGTGGCCCCGAAAGCGGCCAATACGCCCAGAATGATGGGGAAGTTGAACAAAAGGGCCAAATCGGCCACCACGCCGGAGAGGCGGTAATAGATGACCATGAAGATCAAGACCAGGCCCAGGCCCAAAGCCCCGGCTTTCAAGCCCATCTGGATGGAATCCGCGCCCAGGGTGGGGCCCACGGTGCGTTCTTCCAAAACGGAAACAGGGGCGGGCAGGGCCCCGGCCCGCAGGGCCACCGACAGGTCAAGGGCTTCCTGGTAATCAACGGAACCGCTGATGACGGCCCGGCCCCCGGCGATGCGCTCATTGATGTTGGGCGCGCTGTAGACAAAGTTATCCAGAACTATGGCCATGCGCTGGTTGGTGTATTCGCCGGTGACGCGTTCAAACTGGCGGGCCCCCCGGCTGTCGAAGGTTATGGAAACCTGGGGTTCGCCGAACTGGCCCTGGACGGGTCTGGCATCCGTCAGGCCTTCGCCGGTCATGAGGGCTTGTTTTTTGAGCAGGTAGGGCACACGCCGCTCACTGCCATCGGCGGCCACTTCCCGGCCATAGAGAACTTCCATGCCCGCGGGCACGCCGTTTTGCACGGCCCATTCCGGGCTGCGGCTGTCATCCACCAGCTTAAATTCCAAAAGCGCGGTTTTGCCGATCAGGGCCACGGCCCGTTTGGGGTCGTCCATACCCGGCAATTGAATGACAATGCGGTCGTCGCCCTGGGGGCGGATGTCCGGCTCGGCCACCCCGAACATATCCACGCGGTTGCGGAT